>JALTEO010000412.1 GCA_027073875.1 Bacteroidales bacterium | reverse complement strand
GACCCTAATAATGTGATAAGAACAATGGAAATATATTTAGAAAATAATAAAAAAAACTGTCACCCACCTTATACCAAAATGAATTATAAATTAGTCCAAACCAAATGATAATCTGAGTTGTAAATTTACTTTAAACTTCATTTATGAAAAAAATTGCCTTATTTGCCGGTTCCTTTGACCCCTTTACCAAAGGACACGAGTCCATTGTATTGCGGGCATTGCCAATGTTCGACAAAATTATTATCGGTATTGGATATAATTCCAATAAAAAGGATTTTTTTCCGTTAGAGAAACGGATGAAATGGATTGAACAGACTTTTGAAAATGTTTCCGGAAAAGTGGAAGTTACCTCTTACGAAGGGTTAACCATTGACTTTGCTAAAAAGATAAATGCAGGTTATTTACTCCGTGGACTTCGCACATCATCTGATTTTGAATACGAGCGGGCTATTGCTCAAACCAATAAAATGATGATGCCCGGAATCGAGTCGGTTTTCCTGCTGACCACACCGGAAATGACACCCATTACATCTACTATTATCCGCGACATTATCCGCCACGGCGGTGATGCGTCACAATTCTTACCATACAGTATTGATTAATGAAACATTTATGACAAATAATAATTTTAACATACAAGGGAATGATTATTCTAATTACGAATTATCAATTACAAATTACGAATGGAAAATGAAATTCAAATTACGAACTATGCACTACAAATCCCGAAATTGTCGAAATCTTTGATTTCGCAACAATCTCGAGGATCCTCGCAGTTCCTACTGAAACTGCGGGACTACAAACTAAAAAATAGATGAAACAAAAACAGGAAATAAGTATAGTAACAAGCTGCTTCAATGAGATGCTTCACTTCGTTCAGCATGACAGCACTACTTTACAAACTTTTGAACTAAAAATAAACAGATGAAAAATTTGTCGGCAATATTTAGAATAATTATCCTTTTTTGTGTTCTTGGCGTTTCGTCTGCATATTCTCAAGTAACACTTGAAGGAAATTTAAACAATGTATTTAAAAACAAAACAATATCGTTCCATTCTTATGCTGACTACATCACCCAAAAAGATACCATATTAGCAAAAACAAAGGTTGATTCCTCAGGACATTTTGAGGCAAGTATCCCACTGAATAAAACCCGTTTAATTTGGATAGATTATGGCAGAATACAAACCAAATTTTTTGCCGAAAAAGATAAACACTACAAACTATTATTTCCTGAATATCACAAAATAACCATTGCCGACAGTTTAAATCCCTATTTTGAGCCGGAACAATATTGGTTAGGTATTGACGATACTTCTTCTACCGAGTTAAACCGCCAAATATTAAGATTCCTGACACAATACAACACACTGTTAACCAATAATTTTTATGCTATACTGCAAAAAGGATATCATTTCCGGTTAGATACTTTTTATCAAAAAATAGATAGTTTGTTTGGTAACATAAAGAATCCTTTTTTACAAAACTATATCACCTATAAACTTGCTTATTTGCGTTTTATGAGCGTTAAACGCGATATGAGATATATGACTTGGCACTTCTTTACACACAAACCAATATTGTATCAAAATCCGGCATATATGGCTTTATTTAATGGTTTATATCGGGATTTTTTCCAATATTATTCAAACTTTCCGAAAGGAAAAACATTATACAACGATATTGCCGAGGGAAAAAGTCCTTTACTGATAAAAAAAACGCTGCAGAATCGTTATGAGATGCAAGATGATACTCTGGCTGAACTTGTAATGCTAAAAGGACTTTACGATGGTGCTTATCCTTCAAAATTGGCTGATTTTTCGTATTTTCCGCGGCATCAAATTATTATGACACTGGACTCAATAATTTTGTTATCTGCCATTCCACAACACCGGCAGATTGCACGAAGAATTAAACAAAAAATTACCAATGATTTCTACACAACGAAAGATTCGCTGAAATCGCTTGTATTTTACGATTCCGTCAACGAAAAGATGATACTTGACAATTTTAAAGGAAAATATAATTATGTTGTTTTTTGTGATATTAACAATTTACCTTGCCAGGAGAATTTCGTATTATTGCAGCAGCTATCGGAGAAATACCGGAAAGAATTACAGATTACTCCCCTATTTGTAAAATCACAAAAAGAAGCCGTAGAAAAATACTTTGCTCAAAATAAGTTAACCATTCCTTATTATTTTATTTCAGATTTCAACGAGCTAAAAAGCAGAAATATTATCGTTATTCCAACATTTATCCTGATAGACCCATACGGGCATATCATTATGAAACCCGCTTATGCACCTACGGAAAATTTTGAACATCATTTTATCAGTATACTGAGAAATAGACGATGAAAAATGCCGGATTGTATTTGTAATACACAGTGATAACAATATGGTTGTTTCGAGTTGCAAATCTAAAAGAACATTTTTTTAGCAGTTGAATATCTTACTTCACACCTACAGAAGTGAGTGTCTCTAATTCTACGAAGTTATTGGGGTGAGATTCCCAATTAAATTGGGAATCATTAAGTTCAATTAGTAAATTATTATTGTATGTAGGAAAAATATTATCTTTGCTTTTCTCAAAAAAATTGAAACTATGTCAAAAACAGCAGTTGTAGCACTTGGAGGAAACGCTTTATTGCGTGGAAATCAAAAAGGTACTATCGAAGAGCAGGAGCAAAACACCTATGAGACGATGAGAAATATTCTTTACTTAATTAAGGAAGGATATAATTTGGTTATTTCTCACGGTAATGGTCCGCAGGTTGGAAATATCTTGATGCGAAACGATGCCGGCGAAAGTGAATATGGTATTCCGCAAATGCCGTTGGATATCTGTGTTGCCGATTCACAGGGAGGTATTGGGTATATGATTCAGAAAGGTTTACGAAATGTGTTGAATGAAAATGGTATTGACCGTGAAATTATTTCGCTGATTACAATGGTGGAAGTATCGGAAGAAGATGCTGCTTTCCAAAATCCGACAAAGCGGGTAGGAAAAACTTATTACGACAAAGCCGAAGCCGATAGATTGGCAAAGGAAAAGAAATGGATTTTTAAGGAAGAAGTTAAAGAGGGAAAGAAAGGATGGCGTCGTGTTGTACCATCACCAAAACCATTGGATATTTTGAATAAACGAATTGTGAAAGAGCTTGTCGAGAGCGGTGTAATTGTTATTGCCTCCGGTGGCGGCGGTATTCCCGTAGCAAAAAAGGATGGAAAATTAGTTCCCGTAGAGGCAGTTATTGATAAGGATTCGGCATCATCCGTTTTGGCACGCCAAATTGGTGCTGATGAGTTTTACATCTTAACGGATGTACCTTATGTATATCTGAATTATGCACAGCCCGACCAGAAAATATTGGAATTTTTGGATAAAGCAGACGCTGAGAAATATTTAAAAGCCGGAAAATTTGGTGAAGGTAATATGAGTCCGAAAATCCGTGCCGCTATCGAATTTGTTGAACAAGGTGGCGAAAAGTCTGTTATTACCGAATCTACCAAATTAGAAGATAAAAAATACGGCACAAAATTAACTTTACATTATTAATAATCTAAAAAACAAAGTATTATGGCATACAATTTAAAAAACAGAAATTTTTTAAAATTATTAGATTTTTCCCCACGGGAAATACAATTCTTTTTAGACTTGGCTTTTGATTTGAAAAAAGCAAAATATGCAGGGACAGAAGTACCTACAATGAAAGGCAAAAATATTGCTTTAATTTTTGAAAAATCGTCAACGCGTACCCGCTGTGCTTTTGAAACGGCAGGATATGACCAAGGAGCCAATGTAACCTATTTAGGTCCAAGCGGTTCACAAATAGGTCAAAAAGAATCTATGAAAGATACTGCCCGCGTTTTAGGTAGGATGTACGACGGTATTGAATACCGCGGTTTTGGACAAGAAGTAGTAGAAGAATTAGGGAAATATGCCGGTGTGCCTGTTTGGAACGGACTAACAACAGAATTTCATCCGACTCAGGTGCTGGCAGACTTTATGACCATGTTGGAACATGTCAATAAACCATTGAACGAAATAAAATTTGCCTACCTCGGTGATGCCCGCAATAATATGGGAAATTCGTTGATGATTGGTGCTGCCAAAATGGGAATGGATTTTCGTAGTGCTGCTCCCAAATCACTTTTCCCTGATGATGATTTGGTAAAACAAGCTCGTGAAATTGCTTCAAAAACAGGTGCGAAAATTACGCTGACAGAAGATGCTAAGGCAGCTGTTAAAGACTGTGATTTCTTATATACCGATGTTTGGGTATCAATGGGTGAGCCGGATAGTGTTTGGGCTGAACGAATAAAATTATTGAAACCTTATCAAGTAAATAAGGCACTAATAAATGCAACAGGAAATCCTGATGTGAAATTTTTACATTGTTTGCCGGCATTCCATAATCGCCAGACAAAAATTGGTGAAGAAATTTATCAAAAATTCGGACTGGACGGTATGGAAGTAACCGAAGAGGTGTTTGAATCGGAAGCATCAGTTGTATTTGACGAAGCCGAAAACCGTCTGCATACCATTAAAGCCGTAATGGTGGCTACACTGGGAAAATAACAAAATGACACTTTTGCAAAACTTCTGATTTTATCATTCTGAAAAATGTCATCATGAGCAAGGCGAAGGAGCATGTAAAAATCTACAAATAGCTATTAAATATATTGAGATTCTTCGCAATGCTCAGGATGACAGCTTTTTTTGCAAATGTCTCTCCACTTCTATTCTTGGTCTTTTATTCACAGGTTTCATCTTTTAAAAACCTTCGAATTATTTTTTATATCTTAAATTTCGTTTTACTTTACAAATATCATTTTCCCATAAGCCCGTTGCAGGTACCTGTCCATAGGATGTTCTGCATGCGGCATATTTTCACCTTTAAGTTTTACGGTAATTTGATAAATATATAATCCGGGAGCAACTTTTCCGCCTTGGTCATTAGTGGCATCCCATACATAATCCGTGTAATTGGGACCGATATGTACATTTTCCACTTTGTTCAGGTTAATCGTTTTTACCAGTTTTCCCTGTGCATTAAAAATCTGAATATAAAACCATTCAGGCACATCCACTCCGGTCAGGTTAAATACAAAATGTGTCCCCGTAGAGAACGGATTAGGATAAGTATAAACATTTGTAATTGACGGGGCGGAAACCACACGGAAGGTAATATAGTAATCATTATCACCCGATTCGTTATCTGACATATCTTTGGCTTGCACCCGTAAAGCATATAAACCGTCAGCCAACTGCGGCTGATATGAGATTTCACAGTAATTTTCCGGCGAGTCGGCAGGCGTAAATCTCATAATCTCATTTCCCACACTGTCGCGGAAATAAATCCGGTGTTCCGTTGTATCCTTCAATGCTGTCAGATATACGGCAAACGAAGTAGTATCATTCAGTAACAGATATTTATTTTCATCTTTCAACTTAATAGAAATCACCGGTTTTGCCGATACTATTTCACCATCAAGAATATGTCTCCCATCAAATGTAACATCTAAAATAGGGTTGGTAATATCTCGTTCTACCAAAAAGCTTACTTCGGCAATATTATTAAAATGATACTGCTCCAACTGATCGTAAGTTCCCGTAGTAGCGTTCACAGGATTATATTCCACCCGCAAACGATTTAATCCTGTAAAATTAAGAGTATTAACTGACACCGTATCTATTAATACACTTCCCGAAAGATGTGGTTCCAACCGTTTGGTTTCCAACAAATGAATACTATTATTTGCATCTATCAACCAATAGGAAACCAGTAAGCTATCCATATCATAAGGACTTACATTTTCCGTTGCCACACCAAACCGGACAGTATCACCTTCACTAACAGTATCCGCCGACAAATAAAATCCTTTTTGCGGATTAATGGCTGTCTCCGGTACTTCGCCGTAAGTCACTTGCCACCGCTTAAGTTGTGCCGCACTCAGTGTAGTATCATCATACGAAAAAAACCGTAACTTCAAATACGGATATTGCCAAGCACTAATAGAATCCGACAAATTATAAATATCCAACGAATCAATTGAAATATGTGGCATCAACACAGTTTCATTACCTGACAAATCCACACCTTTGATATCCACAAAGACACTGTCATTTGTCGGATGTTCAATGCTTTGTTCCCGCCAGTGGAAAGAATCCCAATGAGTCGATGGACCAATTTTCACCGAATTAATATTTCCGAAATAAAAATTCGTCGGTAGATTTTTATACAAATCTATCACATCGGTTGACGAACTTCCTAATGCCCAATCGGCAGAACTTGTATTCCCTTTTTGTGCAAAAAAGATATAAGGCATATTATCATGAATAAAACGAATATTAGAGGCACCGAGATATTCAAAACTTACATAAGCATTTTCGGGCCACGATTGGAAATGAGCATTCCGCCACGAATATGCCAAAACATAATCACTGTCAGGGACTGCATTAATAAATGCCGACATATTCTCCAAGCCCTGACTATCGGCAGAAAAGACAAAATAATAATCCGCTCGTGTCCGTGAAAAACATTTCGGATAATCACGATGACCAAAATCTTGCATATCAGAAGTCCATGGTTCTAATGTCAATGAATCAAAGACTGCAATAATCATAGCATCACCGGCTCCACAACATGAATTATCACCTGTACCATCAATATCATATTTCACATTCAAAAAATCAGCACCCCACACCGACCCGATATTGTGAGCATGTAATTGTTTGGGCGTAGAGACAAATTCAAACTTTCGATTAGGACGATCATAATCAATATACTGATAATCATCATTTTTAAACTGAAAAAAATGTGCCTGCGACCAACCGGTTTTGTTTGGAATATAAATAAAAGAGCTTTCGTTATAGCGATTGGTTCCTACCCTGCCCACACGCCAATAATAAACAGTACTATCCGTCATAGTAAACGGTAAATGCCAGCGAATTATACCACCGGAAGAGGTAATTGTTATTTCTTTCAAAAATGGAGAATCATAAGAATCATTTGTATCTAACTGAAAAACAATATTCTCACTCTCCATAAACGGGTCGCCCGAAGATGCTTTTAGCGTTACCGTATCATAAGGATAAATAGCATATTCATAAGGATATACAGGATAAATATTAGTAGAATGGACATAGAAATCAATGCATGCCGTATTATTAGTTTCATTCATTTCATCCACTTGATTCATAGCATCTACCGTTACACATAACGAATTAATTCCCGTCCCATTAACAGTTGACACAGGCAAACGAACCAAAACCGTATCTTTATAAAAACAACCTAGAATGGCTTTTTGTGTAATTTCCGTATTATTGTTTGGGAAAGTGCGTTGTAATTCCACCACAAAAGTATCGGTTGTTGCCCGTCCGATATTTGTAATTATTAGCTGTATATCAAAAGAATCCGTAAGCGAAGACACATAATCCGGAATGGTCGAAATATCAGCGGCAGTTATCGTTAAATCCGGTTTTTTAAAACTATTAATCACTAAAGCCGGGTCGCCATGTAGCGTATAATCCCATACCGTTTTTTGTAAATACGGGTTGTTAGTATCAGCAATATTGTGATATGTAGCTTGTATCTCTTCTCCAATAGGTCGATTATAATTTTCGTAACTAATTTGACGATAAAGTTCCGAAAGTACAGTATTCAAAAAGAAAGTATATCCTAATGCCGATGGTGCCAGAAAACCGATAGCACCTCTATTTTTAATCATCACCCATTCTTCCGATAATCGTTGCGGAGCAGGCAGATGAATATCGCCGGCCAAACACGATGCCGCCATAATGAACGGATATTTATAACGATTATTGAAAGCTGATGGATAATCAATATTTTGATCAAAACCGGAAGTAGAACCATGTCCAAAAAAGGTCATAATAGAGACTCCGTTATTGATGAGATTAGATATAGAATCTGACTGTGTAATCTGCATCGGCTGCGAACTGTTTTTCAAGAAAGTGTGGACAAAACCGCCAAACAAGGTGTCTTCAATGGTTTGCTCGTAATCAGAAAGATAACCCGCAAATTGTGCTTGTTGTGCTGCATCGGAACCACCTCCAAAATGTAAAACTTGTTTCATCCATTCAGCATGAGTATTGCCCTCATAAGCCATTATTTTTTGCAAATAATGATTTACCTCCTGATTAGTCGTAGCACTCAGTCTGCCAACAGGGATTGCCAAATCGTAAGAAGAACCATTTAACCCTGCCGTAAATAAATTATCAGACGAAGGATCTCCATAAGTAGGAACAAGGCACTGAGCATAAGTTGTAGCATTTTGCCTCATTAAATAAGGATGAATTGACTTACCAAGCAAAAACAATGCTTTAGGAATTGAATCATAGTGATGAATAATAAAATTAGCAAAATTTCGTATTGCCAAAGGATGTTGCCGGATACCGTAAGCAAACTGATCGAACAATTCATCTACATCTACCATCAACGGTATATAACCTGTAGATTGGCGGTAATTGGCATAATTAGTAGCTCCTTGCCATAATTTTTTATTGGTAATAATGATATAATCCGAGTTTTTCCCCGTAACAGAGAAATCCGAGAATGTTTTTTTCGTAATCTTCGAGATTGATCGAATCTTACTACCATCAACTAAATAACATTGATGTGGTTCATTTCCATTAGACAGTAAAACCGTATCGGAATTAACAGGAACCATTATCGCATTATTCAAATCAAAAAGCCAATTTTGCCCGCCGCCTGAAAAATTTGTAAATATCAGTTTGTTTTTTGTTTGTCCCGATGCATTATCCAGCAAAAACGAAAACGATGATTGTCCTTGCAAATCAAAATTATGTGGGTACAGTACCTTAATGTATGCAGCAGTCTGTCTGTCGGCAGACCCCACAAAAGCAGAGGTTAAATCTACTTTAACCGATGTTGATAGCTGTGCAGCCGGAATAGTTACAATATCTCTGATAAATTCGTATCCTGAGAAATTAGTATCAACATAATTTACACCATCAATATCAATCAAAAGTTCGTGCTGCACACTAGAACTTACATCCGAATTAGGTACTCCTGAAACACAAATTTCAAAAGTAGCACTTCCTTCTCCATACAGTCCTCCCAGATTAAGTGTTTTGGTACGGGTAGCATTAGAAAACGGTTGATTATCAAACCATCCCTCCCCCGAAGCATAATTTGCCAAATCGGACCCAAAATAATATCTTGTTGTATAATTATTTATCTGTTCTTTTGTACAATAAGTTGTTGTCTCAAACTGTGAGAATGCTGTGTCTGACTCTATCGAAAACCGTTTCTTCTTCGAAGCATCTACTTTCCATGTCAGAAAATAAACTGCCGTGTCATTAATTAAACTATAATATGGATTTGTCTGTTCTGCAGGATTATCATACATAGCAGAATCCAACCAACCATCATTTGGCTCTCCGTAAAATAAAATATAATCGCCGGCATCAAAGATAAAATCATCTTCACCATAAATATAAATAGGTTGTTCTTTTCCGCGATAAAACAATTGAATATTCTTTGGATTTACCGTAGCCGTAGGAAATCCTGCCTGATCAAGTGTCTGTTTAGTAATTTTGTAGATTCCTTTTTTCACAATAGGAATCCTGTAATATTCCTGACTGTAATCAATCCACTCGTTACCATATGACTGTGCAAAAACCTGAATTGCAGAAAAGAACGAAAGAAACAATATTGCTCTCAATAGACACTTCATATTGCAAAGTTAGGAAATATTATCTGATTTTGACGAATAAGAAAAAAGTTTGCTTTCGTAACGGTATCTTTTTACATCTATTATGGAAATATTTATTTCTCACTACCTCCGGCAAATCATATACAATTTAATCGCAACCAATCCCGTATTTTATCGTAAAAGGATATAGAAAATAACTAGTTTATGACTGTTTCCGAATGGATATTTATGTTTTTTGGTTTAATTGGCGGACTGGGACTTTTCCTTTACGGCATGCAACTAATGAGCGAAGGACTACAACAGTCCGCCGGCGACAAGATGCGTAGTATCTTAGGGAAACTCACAAAAAATAAACTTATCGGTGTAGGGCTCGGCACTTTTGTTACCTCCATTATTCAGAGTAGCAGTGCCACCACAGTAATGCTTGTCGGTTTTGTAAATGCCGGTCTATTGTCATTTACAAGAGCGGTTCCCGTTATTTTCGGTGCCGCTATCGGCACAACCATCACGGCACAGATTCTTGCTTTCAAATTAGATGACTACGCTTTATTGTTTATCGGTATTGGATTTTTCATCTACTTTATCTTCAAAAACGAAAAAATCAAACACATCGGAACCACTATTCTCGGGTTCGGTATTTTATTTTTTGGCATGAAAATTATGTCCGAAACCATGGCTCCGCTTCGTTCGTATCAGCCATTCATTAATTTTCTATTACACCTGAAAAGTCCGGTTGTAGGTATTGTTGCCGGAATGATTTTTACCGCCATCATTCAAAGTAGCAGTGCTTTTATCGGTATTTTAATAATCCTTGCCGGACAGGGAATGCTTACGCCTGAAATAAGTTTACCGTTAGTCCTCGGTTCCAATATCGGTACCACTATTACAGCAATGATTGCCAGTATTAACACCAACAGAGCATCAAAAAAAGTTGCTCTTGCCCATTTCTTTATCAAATTTTTTGGCGTATTAATATTCATCTTTCTTATTCCTGAGTTATTACAAGTAGTAGAATGGTTAAATCCTATCCGCAACCAAAATCTCAGCATTGTTGTACCACGCGAAATTGCTAATGCACATACACTTTTCAATATTGCCATCACAGTACTTTTTCTACCGTTCTCATCTATTATTGTCAAATTGTTAAACAAAATTCTACCCGATAAAGAAACACCCAAGCAATTCCAACTACAGTATATGAACAACTTACTTTTTCCATCACCCACACTCTCACTTAATCTTGTTAAACAAGAAATTCTGCATATGGGCGAAATTGTTCAAGATATGCTCATTGACATTTTGCTACCGTTTATTACCAAGGAGAAACAATCAATAAAACGCATCAAAGAGAAAGAACAACAAATTGATTTTCTGCGAGATACCATTAAAGATTATTTAATAAAAATCAGCCAAAAAGATTTGTCGGAAAACCGGCTAAACGAAGTTTTTCAAATGCTTTTCACCATTAAAGAGTTGGAACAAATCGGTGACATCATTTCATTAAATCTTTACGAAAAAGCAGAAAAATGGTTAACCAGTGACATTCAATTTACCGATGATGGAAAAAAAGAACTGGTACTTTATCATCTGAAAACCGAAAAACAAATCAGTCGTGCATTAGAAGTTTTTAAAGATTTTAGTTTGGAACGAGCACAAGCCGTTAAAGAAAAATTCAAAAAATACCGTACACTCGCTTATGAACTGGAAAAACAACATTACGAACGGCTGAAAGCCAGGCAAGAAGACTCCATTGCCAGCAGCGAGACACATTTGGAAATACTCGGATTGTTAAAAGCCATTAACACTCACGCTACCAATATTGTACGGATAATGATTGATTGGAAAGATAATCAATGAGCTGTGAATATTTCTTATATTGAATTCAGGTTATTAGAATTTTAACGAGAGGTTTACCCTGATTCCAAATTTCGAGATATTTGGATGGTCGAGGTAAGTCAGTCGCCACACACCGTCAATACGGATAAATTTAAAGATATTTTCAATACCTATACCGGCTTCCCAGTATGGTTTCATGATAGCTGTACGGTTCTCATCGTTAAAAGAATAAAGTGTCGTAGGATATTCCATCAAATCACGGTTTTCCTTTGACAGCGAACCGATAACTCCCTTTGTCCAAACCACTTCACGCCATTTCAACTTTTTAAAAAGAGGAATTTTGTTCAGGAAAAAGCCATCGAAAAAATGACTATAATATAAGCTGACATATTGGTCACTGACAAATTCGTAATAGTTCATCAAATTGAATGACATATTATCAAGTATATAAGTCTCATTTCCTTCATGAAGTTTTAATAATGGATATGGCAAAGGATCCCATATTTTTCCGGCAACAATCATATATTTTGAATAGCCGAACGGATACAAATTAATAAAGTGTTTGATAGACAACTCCAATTTTTTGTAAGAGAAATCACTTTGCCAAAAATCTTTCATACCCAAAGTCATATATACCTCTAAAACCGGATAATTTGTACCGAGACTTACCCGTTCAAATTTCCCCATCACAAATTTTTCATGATAAGCAAAACGCGTTTTCAGAGTAATATCAGTTGTCATAATACTTGATTTTATCACATCGGTGTTGCCATCGACATAAACAAAATTGGGTCCGATAGCTGAAAATGTATTTCGATGATTCAGTGTAATAGAGTTAGAAAACCCATTGAACCACTCATGTTCGTAGGTTCCTTTCACTTCATCTACCATTGATAATTTATCATTCGGGACACGACGCAACAAAGTAGATAAAATATTGTCCTCGGTTAATGCATTACGGCTTTGTCCAAGTTGCTCCAAATCGTGTTTTACCGATACCTCAAAGCCCCGCCGTGGGTTATTATCAAATAAATACAAGACATCGCCCCACCCTTTAAAGCGTTTATCTTTTACACCATAAGCCACATAACCACTCATCATTAATTTTGTACTGAATTTGTTACTTGTTCTTGCTCCCAAGCGAATACGCCATCCTTCTGTTTGATTGTTACTCAAAGTTTTATAATAAGGTCCCAGCTCAACATTCCCCAACACATAATGTCCGGTAAGTGCTGTATTGATAATATCGTAATAAGTTCTGAAAATAGGCATTGATTTTATGGTATCTACCATATGATAAATCTGTCGTTCTTTTTTACTCAAGTCTTCCGGACGAATGGTATCCCAATATTGTTCTGTTTTTTTTGAAGCATCATCATCTACAATAATATCATTTGGTGTATTGTAAAATTTATCGGGCTTAGGTTGATTAATTATACGATTCTTATAAATTGTCGTCCTTTTCCCGAAAAATCCCATAGATTTCTTAGGATTAACAAATAGGTTAAAATCCACTACCATTTTTTCTTTTTTCAGCATATTAATTTTCCCATCAACAGACGAAAACTCCTGATATATTTTCAAGTTATTAATAAAATTCAGATTCACATGCGGTGCAATTGAAAAATTTAGTTTTGTAATGCCCAGTGTACTACCATCAACCCAGAAATCACCATTGAACACATAATCTTGTCTCAACACAGGGCGAAAACCGATATGGTACATTGTTTTCGTTGCCGATTTCATACTATCAAGCAAATAATATTTATAATACAGTGTCCCTATTCCTGCTATAGGACTAACAAACCCTTTCCCAAACAAGTCTATGTAGCTGTCCCATACATTTACTTTAATATACATATTGCCCATAAACTGATTGATACTTTCATTGGTCACACCGGAAACTTTTGATGCTTTTACTATCTCCAACTCTTTTTTCGGACTCTTGCGATAGTAATAATCCGATGCCGACTCAATAAATAAAAACGGCAAATAAGGCGTACCATTTACTGCCGAAGTATCAACATAATCCCAAATAAACTTGAATTTTTTAAAAATCTTTTTATGCTTAAAGTCTTCCGTAATATTATTAATGTCAAACTCTATCTTATTGTAAGTCTCATATTGATAAGCATCTAAATAACTAATATCATTCTCTTTACGATGCTTCCTGACTTTCTTCATTAGCGTATCGGCAAAATTTTTACCTCGTCTTTTTGTTTTTATGGTTACTTCCTTAAGTGAAACAACATTAGGTTGAAGCTTGAAATTAATTGTTTGATATTGGTGCGGATATATTTTTTTTGTTTGTGTTACATAGCCGATAAACATACACTGTACAGAGTCAGATATCACAGAAGTTTCGAGCGAAAATTTTCCGGTACTACTGGTAATTGTTCCCTCGTGTGTTCCTTTTAAAATAATATTGGCAAAAGGAATGGGATCACCTGTCTTGGCATCGGTTACCACGCCATAAATTTTTGTTTTTTGCGAAAACACAAACTGTGATAACAATAGAAACAAAAACAGCAAAAAGTGTTTGTATGATATTTTAGAAAAGAAAAGATTAAAAACAGCTCTAATAATCATTACCTATCTTAATTCAAAATTTTTACCCAAATACAACCGGCGAACCTCCTCGTCTTCAGAAAGTTCTAAGGCAGTACCGGATTTTAAAATATTACCTTCATACAATAAATAAGCCCTATCGGTTATCGAAAGTGTTTCGTGTACATTATGGTCGGTTATCAGAATACCGATATTTCTGTCTTTCAGCCGCGACACGATACTTTGGATATCTTCCACGGCAATCGGATCAATTCCTGCAAATGGCTCATCCAGTAAAATAAATTTGGGGTCGGTAGCCAAAGCCCGTGCTATTTCAGTTCGCCGGCGTTCACCACCGGAAAGCTGATATCCTTTACTTTTCCTAATGCGGTTTAATCCAAACTCTTCCATCAGTTGTTCAAGAATTTCTTTTTGTCTCGCTTTTGAAAATTTTGTCATCTCCAAAACCGCTTTAATATTATCCTCTACCGTCAATTTTCTGAAAACCGATGCTTCCTGAGGCAAATAGCCAATTCCCCGTTGTGCCCGTTTATACATTGGTTCCGAAGTTAAATCTATATCATCAAGAAAAATATTTCCTTCGTTAGCTTTTATAAAACCAACAATCATATAAAAAGTAGTAGTCTTTCCTGCACCGTTTGGACCTAACAAGCCAACTATCTCCCCTTGTTCCACTTCTATATCCACATGGTTTACAACTACCCGTTTTTTGTATTTTTTGACTAATTGTTTTGCTGCTAATTTCATTTATTTACCTTTAGTTCATAAAGTTTGTAAAGTTGAAAGTTCGTAAAGTATCGCTGTCATACTGAACGAAGTGAAGTATCTCGTCATTAAAGTAACCTGTCATTATATTTATTTTTTGTTTTCGTTCCATTTGTTTATTTTTTTGTTGCCGGTTGTTTTTATCTGTTTATTATTTTAGTTCCTAAAGTTCGTAAAGTTTTATTTCTGCATTTATTCATTCGTAATTCCTAATTCGTCATTCATAATAAATCAAGAAATTCCCTCTTTCAAAATATCATGCAAGTGAATCATTCCCACATATTTACCATTATCTTTTACTATCAATTGTGTAATTGAATTTGTTTCCATAATCTTTAATGCCACCGAAGCCAAAAGATTTTTGTCTATGGTTTTAGGGTTTGGCGACATTATATCTACGGCTTTTAATGTCATAAAATTTTCATTTCGTTCAATCATTCTGCGAATATCACCATCAGTAATAATACCGGTAACATCACCACCTATAGCATTTAAAACAGCTGTAGCTCCCATTCTTTTTGATGAAATCTCAACCAAAACATCTTTTATAGAAGTATTTTCTTGTACCTGTGGCGGATTTGCATTCATTAATGTTTCTACTTTATAATACAACTTTTTACCAAGACTTCCACCCGGATGAAAACGGGCAAAATCGTCTTCGGTAAATCCTCGTAATTCAATCAGACAAGAAGCCAAAGCATCACCCATTACCAGCTGTGCCGTAGTGCTCGAAGTGGGAGCTAAATTATTAGGACACGCTTCTTTGTCAACTGTCGTCAACAAAACGGCATCTGAATTCTTTGCCAAAAAAGAATTGCTGTCACCTACCATTCCAATTAAAAAATTTCCCATATCCTTAATAATAGGAACTAACGAAATAATTTCCGGTGTATTGCCGCTTTTAGAAATACAAATGACAATATCATCTTTTTGGACAATTCCCAAGTCACCATGAATAGCTTCAGCGGCATGCATAAACACCGATGGCGTTCCTGTAGAATTGAGTGTAGCAACAATTTTTTTACCGATATTGGCACTTTTACCAATACCTGTGATAATTAATCTTCCGGCAGATGAAAAGATTTTTTTTACAACCATTTCAAAATTTTCATCTATAAACCCCTCTAAGCCAGCGATTGTAGCTGTCTCAAAACGAATTGTTCTTTTAGCTGTTTCAATTATTTTCACTTTTTTTATTTATTTTAAAAAAATGTATTAATTTTGTTTTCCCTTTTTAAAAAAGCAATAATTTTAGTACAAAAATAATTTTTAT
>JALTEO010000411.1 GCA_027073875.1 Bacteroidales bacterium | reverse complement strand
GGTTTTCTGATGGCGGGAAACCTGTTTTCGCAAGAAAACAATGCAATCTTTTTTAGCCAAAACGGCGAACAGTTTTTTGTGATTGTGAATGGTATCAAACAAAATGCAACACCCGAAACCAATGTGAAGGTAACCGGACTGAATGCTCCTAACTACAAAGTGAAAATCATTTTTAATAACGGTCTGCCCGAAATAGATAAGAATATTTATTTCAACGAAATGGGTAGCGAAATTACTTATCTGATAAAGCAAGACAAAAAAGGTGTTTATAAACTCCGGTTTTTTAGTCAGGTGCCATTGGCACAGGCAGCACCGCCGCCACCAACGCAATCGGTCATTGTGTATCATGTGGATCCATTACCACCAACCAATACTACGATTACACAAACTACTACCACAACTACTACAGGCACACAGCCCACGCAAGGTGCTTCGGTAGGTGTTAATGTCGGTGGCACAGGTATTAATATGAATGTAAGCATCAACGATGGTTCTACCACAGGAACTACTCAATCATCAGTATCTTATTCTGAAACTACCACCACTACTACATCAACGAGTGTGCCACCACCTGCTCCGGCACCTGTTGAATATGTCCCCGGCTATCATGGTCCTGTCGGATGCCCTATGCCAATGTCCCCGCAAGATTTCCAAAGTGCTAAGCAAACTATTGCGTCCAAGTCTTTTGAAGATTCTAAATTGGCGATTGCCAAACAGATTGTAAACAGCAACTGCTTGACATCAGGACAAGTCAGAGATTTGGTGAAATTATTTGATTTTGAAGACACCAAATTGAAATTTGCAAAATATTGTTACGGTTATACTTACGACTTGGGAAATTATTATAAAGTAAACGATGCCTTTGAGTTTGAATCGTCAATAGATGAATTGAACCAATATATTAGTTCACATTAAAATATTAGTTACTACTTGTAATAGTCAAATAATTGAAAGTCAATGGACTCGTGCTTTAACATGAGTCTAAAATATATAAAAGGAGACCTTTGTAAAACTTCTGATTTGTCATTCTGAACACAGTGAAGAATCTATAAACAGCTACTATTCAGCATGTTGAGATTCTTCGCAATGCTCAGGATGACAGTTTTTTTCCTGTCTTCGCCACTGGGACACCCAAATTAGAAGTCAAATAAATCTGCAAGGTATTTTTGTTCTTGTTTTAGCAATAAAAGTTCCTCAAAATATTGATTTGTATTTGGTATTCTTACTTTAATAGCAAAAATTGTTTTGGCAATATCAATAGCTTTCTCAGGACTTAAATCGGATTTCTTTTCTTTTAATTGTCGTTCTAATTCTTTATACACTTTATATGCTGCAAAGTTAATCGTTATGTGTGCTTCAATTCTTCTTTGTAGTTGATGATAAATAGGTCTAATCTTTAAATCGTGCTTTGATATTCTAAATGCTTTTTCTATTTTCCAAAGGTGTTGGTAATTTTCAATTATTTCGTCCTTTGAAAGATTTGAGTTGGTTATATATCCCTTTAA
>JALTEO010000410.1 GCA_027073875.1 Bacteroidales bacterium | reverse complement strand
AAAACTTCACCCGAATGATTATCAACGACACGGATTTTCCCATTACCCGGCGATTTAAAAGTCTTATCGTGTGAACCATATTCTTCCGCCTTTTGAGCCATCAGCCCGACATTCGACACATTACCCATTGTTGCAGGGTCAAAAGCACCATTTTGTTTACAAAAATCAATGGCTTCCTGATAAAAAGTTGAGTAGCAACGATCGGGAATAATTGCTTTGGTTTCGTGCAATTGTCCGTCGGAACCCCACATTTTACCTGAATCGCGAATCATCGGCGGCATAGAAGCGTCAATAATTATTAAGTTCGGTGCATGCAAGTTGGTAATTCCTTTATCGGAATCAACCATTGCCAAATCAGGATTTTTTTGATATACAGCATCAATGGCAGCTTCAATTTCTTTCCGTTTTTCATCCGGTAATTTTTGTAATTTCAAATACAAATCACCTAAGCCCAAATCGGGATTAACACCTAATTCTTGAAAAGTATCAGCATATTTTTCAAACACATCTTTAAAATAAACCGAAACAAAATGTCCAAAAATAATTGGGTCGGAAATCTTCATCATAGTTGCCTTCAAATGAACAGAGAACAAAACGCCTTTTTGTTTGGCATCTTCTATTTGCTCTTGAACAAATTTACGCAACTCTTTAGCACTCATAAATGTAGCATCCAATACTTCATCTTTTAGTAGAGGCAATTTTTCTTTCAAAACAATCTTTTTACCATCGTCGCCAACAAACTCGTAACGAATATCCGTATCCTTATCTAAAACAATTGTCTTTTCATTTTCGTAAAAATCACCTTTGTTCATATAGGCAACATGCGTTTTGGAATCTGATTGCCAAGCACCCAATTTATGTGGATGTTTTTGTGCAAAAGCTTTTACCGATGGTGCCACACGACGATCGGAGTTTCCCTGACGAAGCACAGGATTAACAGCACTTCCAAGTGTTTTGGCATATCGTTCTTTTATCTTCTGCTCTTCTTCGTTTTTTGGTTCCGCCGGATAATCAGGAACGCTATATCCTTTTGATTGCAGTTCTTTTATAGCTTCTACCAATTGTGGGATAGATGCCGAAATGTTAGGTAATTTAATAACATTAGCTTCCGGTTGCTTAACCAATTCTCCCAAGTAAGCCAACTCATCCGAAACTTTTTGTTCCTCAGACAAATAGTCCGGAAAATTAGCTAAAATCCTTCCCGTGAGAGAAATATTACGCGTTTCAACTTCAACATCTGCCGCTTTTGTAAAAGCATTTACGATGGGCAAAAGAGAGTAAGTTGCCAAGGCAGGTGCTTCATCTACTTTTGTCCAAATAATTTTTCTGGTTTCTTGTGCCATTATGTTTATTTTTTAGAAATTATTTTTTAAAATTTGCTCACGAAAATACGAAAAGTTTCAACCCAAAAAGATGTTATTTAACTAATCGAAAAATAAATTTAGTTGATCTTTTAAATCATCAATTTTAGGATTTTCTTTTTTCAAATGCCGATATTTTTCTTCGTCGGTATAAGGTATTTCCGTTCGGATAGTTTTTTCCCTATTTACCGTAATCTTTAAAACTATTTTTGAGTTTTTCAATTTATGTTTGAGATAGCCCAATAATTCATTGTAAATAGATTTTATTTCTGCTTCCTGATTTTCGTTTAACAACTCTATTTCTATTTCAGGAAATGCCTTAATTTCCGGCGAATAGGTCAAGAATATTTGTGACAATCTGGGTTTTTCTTTCAAATGAAATTCTGCAAATTTTTGCCATACTTGTTTTAAATCTTCGGCAGAAAAATCAGCATTATTTTCTTCGGCAGAAGATTCTTCCTTAGTATCTTTTTCTTTTTTCTCAGAAGTTTTATCCTGAAGCATACTTCCGACATCAGGAATAATATCTCCCATTGGATTTTTCGGCTTTGTTTGTTTCTCTTTTAAAGTCGTCGTTTCCGGTGGTGTTTCTTTCTTTTCGGCGGGTTTTATTTCCTGCTTTGATTCAACCTTCTCCGGCTGTTTAACCTCTTCGGGTTTAACCGGTGTATCATAAGTTGCCGGTTTTGGTTCTTTTACCACAGGTTTTTCTGCTGCCGGCGTTACTTCTTGCTTATCTTTAACCGTTATCGTTGACTTCTCATTTAGTTCACCTGTAATATTCGACAGCTCAATCAAAGCCAACTCTACATGCAACCGCTTATCTAACACAGTCTTATGTTCAACCGAGAAATTATTTAACAACTGAATGCCTTTCAATAAAAATTTCACCGAAACACTTTTTGCTTGCACCTCATATTTTTTCGCAATATTCTCTCCTACCTCCAATAATTTTACGGTTTCTGGATTTTGCAGCATCAGCAAGTCACGAAAATGTTTCATTAACCCGTTCAGAAAATTTGTTTCATTAAAACCCTTATCCAGAATCTCATCAAAAATTAAAATTGTCTTGGCATAATCATTTCTGTAAAAGGCATCTACTAACGAAAAATAATAATCGTAATCCAGAACATTCAAATTCTCCAACACCGATTGATAAGATACATTTCCATCGGAGAAGCTAACAATTTTATCAAAAATAGATAATGAATCCCGCAAACTACCATCAGCTTTTTGTGCAATAATATTCAAACCGTCTTCTTCGAAACCCACGCGTTCTTTCTCTGCAATGCGTTTTAGGTGGTTGACCATTGACGACACGGTAATTCGCTTAAAGTCAAATATTTGACATCGTGACAATATCGTTGGAATAATCTTGTGTTTTTCCGTAGTTGCCAAAATAAAAATGGCATGCTTCGGAGGTTCTTCCAGCGTTTTTAAAAAAGCATTAAACGCCTGTTGCGACAACATATGAACCTCATCAATGATATAAACTTTATACCTGCCTATTTGCGGTGGAATCCGTACCTGTTCTATCAAATTACGAATATCTTCTACAGAATTATTAGATGCCGCATCCAACTCGTGTACATTAAATGATGTATTGTCCTCAAATGCTTTGCATGACTCACAAGCATTACATGCTTCTGTCTCATCAGTAAGTTGCGTACAGTTAATTGTTTTAGCAAAAATACGGGCACAAGTTGTTTTCCCTACGCCGCGAGGACCTGAAAACAAATATGCTTGTGCCAATTGCCCGTTGGAAATAGCATTTTTTAATGTCTTTACAATATTCTCTTGTCCAACTATTTCGTCAAACTTTGCCGGTCTGTATTTTCTTGCCGATACAATATATTCACTCATAAACTAATATTCTCCTAAAAAAAAGGATTTCAAAGATAAAAATTTTAACCAAAATCGGAGCGAATTATTTTTTATTTTTTTGCACAGCTCCCATATTCGTAAACAATTTTTAAATTTTTGCTTCCGGAAAACTCAGCAGGATTACATCCTTTCCTACCTTCGGGAACAGACATTTTCATTTTTCTGAAATAATCTATCCATACAGGCATAATTTTATTTGTTCCCGGGAAACAAAATGTCATCGGATGCAAATGGAATACAGGTTTATTATCATTTGCCAAATAAAAAATGCGGTAAATCAATTCAGAACAATAGAAAGCAGAATCGTTCATTACAAATTTGTCATCATACGGCTTACCCAAATATTGTTTGGCATAACGCAACGCCTTTGGAATTAATGACGACAGCGAATCATTTAGTCTCCCTACGATAACCTTAGGATTTCCGTCATTGTCAAGCGAACGGTTTAAAAATTCATCCAGCGGTGTTTTTACTACACCTTTACCATTTGCCTCAATCACAAAAATGCTGTCATTTTCTATATTTACAATGCCCACATGGGAAATATCATAATGACGATAACCATCCGTAACTTTCTCAATAGCATCACAAAGCTGCCCACAATCCAAGTCCTGAAATAATAAATCACCGTCTTTAGGGAAAAATTTTTCACCTGAATTATTACATGATGTAACAATGAAAATTAGAACTATCAACTTTAGAATAAATACTTTACCCATCTACACCTCCATCTTTTAACAATGCAAAGAAAATAAAAAAAATCATTTTTTAATTTGTATTTATATAAAAGATAGTACCTTTGCGGCACTTTTTTTAAAAACTTAAATTTTAATTATGTTAAATCAGTACGAAACCGTTTTCATTTTAACTCCCGTTTTATCTGAAGCTCAGATAAAGGAAGCGGTTGATTCATTCAAGAAGATTATCACTTCGAACGGTGGTGAGATTCTTCATGAAGAAGACTGGGGCTTAAAGAAATTAGCTTATCCCATTCAGAAAAAATCAACCGGTTATTACCATCTGTTCGAATTCAAATCAGAAGGTTCATTAATTGAAAAATTAGAATTGGAATACCGTAGAGATGAGCGGATTATACGCTACATCACTGTCAAACTTGACAAATACAGTATTGCCTACGGCGAACGCCGGAGAAACCGCATTAAAGAATCTAAAAATGAGGAGAATTAATTATGGCAGTAGATAAAGATATTCGGTATTTAACACCGATTACGATTGATACTAAAAAGAAAAAGTATTGTCGTTTCAAAAAGAATCAAATCAAATACATTGATTATAAAGATCCGGAATTTCTAAAGAAATTTCTGAATGATCAGGGAAAACTTCTTCCCAGAAGACTTACCGGCACCTCTTTAAAATATCAGCGGAAAATTTCTACTGCTGTAAAAAGAGCCCGTCATTTAGCGTTATTACCATTTGTTACCGATAACATGAAATAATTAAGGAGGATTTCCCAATGAAAATAATTTTAAAACAAGATGTCACGAATTTAGGACACAAAAATGATGTCCTTACAGTAAAGGACGGCTATGCCAGAAACTTCCTTATCCCAAAAAAAATGGCAGTTGCCGGAACTCCCAGTGTCTTGAAAGCACACGAAGAAATATTAAAACAACGGCAGCATAAAGAAGTTAAATTACGCGAAGAAGCTGAAGCAATCGTTAAGAAACTTGAGGGATTGAAAATTGTTGTCGGAGCTAAAACAAGTTCCACCGGTAAAATTTTCGGTTCCGTAAACAATATTCAAATTGCAGAGACATTAGAAAAAGAAGGTGTTACCATTGACCGACGAAACATTAAGGTTGATTCAGACAAAATCAAAGAAATAGGAACTTACGAAGCATCTATTAAGGTTTATCGTGATATAAAAACAAAAATTCAATTTGAAGTTGTTAAAGATTAATTTGACAAACCCTTTTTCTACAAAACAAAAAAAGACCGGAAATTTCCGGTCTTTTTTTTTGTTAATGGATTTTTTACCTGATAAAACTTCTGGTTTTGCCATCCTATGTTTCTGAACACAACAAAGAATCAATAATTCTTTCATTTTTTCTCAACATATTCCCTAAACAAATGATATTTTTGTCAAAAAAAGATAAGGATTAAACCATGAAATTTATCGTCATTGAGGGCTTAGATGGAT
>JALTEO010000409.1 GCA_027073875.1 Bacteroidales bacterium | reverse complement strand
AGGTAAAGGATTTTTTTTTCATATTGTTTTTTCCTTTGTTTTTTTTGAAAAAATAAAAGTAAATAGATTTTTTGGAATGAGAAAATTTTTTTTATTCCCCGAAAAGTTTTAGAAAACTATTTTTCTTTTTCTCTTACTTCAAATGATACGCTTGCTGAGTTGCCTTGTTCGTCAACAACGGTAAGCATATGTTTTCCTTCGGGGATATTAAACCCCATTTCGTGGATACTACTGGTTTTGCCCATATAATTTTCATCAATATGCCAAAAAATAGTGGTTCCGGCTTGCCGGTGGGCTACCTTAAAAATTACTTGTCCTTTTTTCCCTGTTAGTTCTTTGGGAATGTAGATAATATCACCTTTTTGTGGATAAATAATTTCCATCGGATTAGTTGCTGTTTCACCACAGCCGGGCTTAAACGGAGGTAATTTAACATACGATGGGTCTGTTTGTTTATAATACCATTCTTCTACCGGTGGCAGCACAAACCACGAACGATGTTGCATTTTATCCACATTTTCACAAGCATCGGTAACACGATAAGTACCTGTTTCATCAAGATGTATTAACCGGTGATATTTACACGGGGGTGTTTTCAATCCGCTTGCAGGAATCCAAACCGTATCTGCCGGCGTGCATATATCTGTAGCCCGCATACCTGATTTACGACAGATAGCAACTTTTGCCATTTCGTCGTAAGGCGGGTCAAACCATTCTGATTCAGGTAAAATATCAAAAATATCAAATAATACGGGAGCTGCAGCACCTATGCCGGTTAGTCCGGGTCTGCCTACGCCATCGGCATTACCTACCCATACGCCTACAGTAAAACGGGTAGTGGTGCCAATAGCCCATGCATCACGATAACCGAAACTTGTTCCTGTTTTCCAAGCTACTTTTTTATTTCCACCGAAAAACTGCCAATTAGCGTCTTCCATTGGTCTATTCACTTTTGTTAATGCTTGAAAGGTAAAATAAATAGCAGCGGCACTCAATTTATTAAAGTCTTCCAACTTTTCCGGTGGTAAAGTCTTTCCAAAATACAGGTTATTTTTTCGGTAATCATTCAAATTATATTTTCCGTTATATTTTCCGAAATGATTGAGTGTACGAGAAAATCCTGCATATACACTTGTCAAGTCCCATAGTGTGGCTTCGGCTCCGCCAAGGATTAATGAAAGTCCGTAATGGTCAGCCGGTTGTGTTATTGTCGTAAAGCCAAGTTGTTGTAAGAGATTGTGAAATCGTTCTACACCATAACTTCGTAACAAACGAACAGCCGGAACATTTAACGAATGCGATAATGCTTGTGAGGCATGGACAGCTCCTGAATACTTATGGTTATAGTTTTGTGGGTTATATCCTGCAAAATTTGTCGGAATATCCGGTAGTAGCGTGTTTGGTAGAATAAGACCATCGTTCATGGCAGCAGCATATAAAATGGGCTTTAAGATACTGCCTGTGCTTCGCTGTGCCATAATAATATCTACATTATTGCCATGTGAATTGCCGGAACAAGTAGTGTTACCTACATAGGCAAGAACACGACCTGTCTCCACATCAACAATAATTGCCGCAATATTATATATATGATTGTATTTTAATTGATTATAATGTTTTTGAACAATGTCGGCTGTTTTTGTTTGCAGAAAACGGTCAATGGTAGTGCGTATCCGCTGGCCTGATTTTTCTTTGGCTATTCGTGTTAGCAGTTGCGGTGCTAAAGAAGGCAAGGGTAGTGGTTTCTTAGGCAATGGCTCGGCTTTTGAAATAACCATTGTCAAAGAATCAATAATATCTTTACGATATAATTTTTCTAATAAGCGGTTTCTTTTTTCTAGTAATTTTTGGTGATTTTTTCCGGGGAAAATCAATGCCGGTGCATTTGGCAGTACGGCAAGTGTAGCTGTCTCAGCCCACGATAGTTGATTGGGGCTTCTACCGTAATATCGCCACGATGCCGCATCTAAACCAACAACATTGCCGCCAAAAGGAGCATGCGAAGCATACATTTTTAAAATTTGATTCTTGGAATGGAATAATTCCAAGCGTAACGACAATAGAATTTCTATAAACTTTTCTGTAAACGAACGGGGTTCTTTGTGTCGTGATAATCGTACAACCTGCATAGTTAGTGTACTGCCACCACTGATAATTTTACGGGCTTTCAGGTCTTGATAACCGGCTCTGATAAGTGCAAGAATATCAACTCCGGGATGATAATAAAAGTTTTTGTCTTCAAATTGTAAAATACATGCTTTGAATTTTTTTGGTATCTGCTTGTTTTCAGGGAATCGCCATTGTCCGTCATCGGCAATACGGGCACCTATCAGATTACCTTGATTATCTTCAATAACAGTGCTTGTTGGTTGGTTGAAGCGGGTTGATGGCATAAGTAGCCAAAATATGAGTAAAAAGTAAGAAAAATAGATGCTAATCATTTCTGTAAGCGTTGAGCAAGAACAGGTAAAATTTTTTCTGCTTTGCCTTGTAAAAAGACATCTGTAATTGAGTGGGTATAATTGGAAGTTTCCGGATTGATTTCAATAATAGTTGCTCCGTTGTCTTTTGCGGTGATTGGGATAGTGGAAGCAGGCATAATTTCGCCTGTGGTTCCGATAACTAAAAACAGGTCTGCAACTTTGGTCTCATTCATAGCGTTGAGAAACGCATCTTGTGGAATGGGTTCGCCGAAAAAAATAAAGTCGGGTTTTAATACCTCATTGCATTTTTTGCATCTTGGCGGAATGACAGACAAATCAATATCTTCGGCTAAATATCTTTTACCGCATTGTTCACATACCAACGAATGGGAAGTGCCATGAAATTCAATTACATGGGAATTGCCTGCTTCTTGATGCAGATTATCAATGTTTTGGGTAATAATAGTTTTTAAAAAACCATATTTTTCCATCTCTGCCAGTGCACGATGACCGTTATTGGGTTGTGCTTGTCCAAAAAAATCGTAGAAAATTTCTTTAATAACTTGCCACGATTTTTCAGGATATTGATGAAAATAAGTTAAATCCAACACAATGGGATCGTATTTACTCCACAGTCCGTCTTTCCCACGGAAAGGAGGAATACCGCTGCCTACCGAAATACCTGCACCGGTAAATGCCGTAATGTGTTTGGCTGATTCTATGATATTGACAGCTTTTTCTAAATGTATCATAGATTTGTGATTATATTTTTGTGGCTTTCAACAGTCGGGCATAATTTTTAAAATATAATTTTTCTTCAAAATTACCAAATCCGTAATCTGTTAAAATAGCTTTCCAGTCGCGTTCAATAAAATCAAAAGCGTATTTACATTCTATTATTTTAAATGGAATACGGTAGAAAAACGGCATTTCTTTAAGCGAAAATTCAGCAAAATCTAGAATCATAAATTGTCCGCCTTGCTTTAAATGACGATACGCATTTTTGATAATTTGTTCACGGATATTATGCGGAAAACCGTGAATTACAAAACTTGTAAAAACAATATCATATCGTTTCTCCAAATCAAAGTCTATGTCTATTCGTTGCTGAATGGCTTCGGTATTGTTATGCGGAGCACAATTATCCTTAAACTGATTGAGCATTACCGGCGATAAATCAATACCTGTAATAAACCCTTTGTCCGATAAATATTGGTGCATAATACAAGAATTTCTTCCTGTTCCGCAACCAAAATCCAAAATGTGATTGTCAGCTTGAATAGTCATATCTGCAATAGCACTGTGAATAAACTTTTTATAAAGTCCGAAAGATGCAATATTTAGAATTGAATCGTAATGTTTTGAGATAAAGGGTGTTAATTCTACCTTGGAATCTGTATAAATTTTTTCCATTTTTCTGTTATTTAATATGCCAAAATTAGATAAAAAAAACGACTTTTGTTGCCTTAAATAAATTAAATGACAAAATTAAGCGTAAATATTAACAAGATAGCCACGCTGCGAAATGCCCGCGGTGGCAATCTGCCGGATGTAATTGAAGCGGCAAAAAATATTGAACGGTTCGGTTCACAAGGTATTACGGTACATCCGAGACCCGACGAGCGACATATTCGCTATGCTGATGTATATGCGTTGAAAAAAGTAATTACTACCGAATTTAACATTGAAGGATACCCATCGAAGAACTTTATAAAATTAGTAACCGAGGTAAAGCCGGAGCAAGTGACTTTAGTGCCTGACCCACCTGA
The DNA here is from genome assembly GCA_027073875.1 of Bacteroidales bacterium. Classification (GTDB taxonomy): domain Bacteria; phylum Bacteroidota; class Bacteroidia; order Bacteroidales; family JALTDM01; genus JALTEO01. Next base: position 1,221 of record JALTEO010000409.1, on the reverse strand, counting down.
TGTGCTGACATCGGATACCGGTTGGGATATTAAAGCAAACTTTGATTTTCTGAAAGATGTTGTCCAAAAATTTCAATCGCAGGGAATCCGTGTGTCGCTCTTTATGAATGCTGAGCCGGATATGGCGGAATATGCCAAAGAAGTAGGTGCTGACAGGGTGGAGCTTTATACCGAATCGTATGCCCGTCTGTATGCCGAAGGAAAAAAAGATGAAGCCGTAAAACCATTTGTGGAAACGGCAAAAGTTGTTAAGGACTTGGGGTTGGGACTTAATGCCGGACACGATTTGAATTTGCAGAATCTTAGATATTTCCATCAACAAATCCCTTGGTTAGATGAGGTTTCTATTGGTCATGCATTAATTTCCGATGCATTATATTTTGGATTGGAGAATGTTGTAAATTTATATCGTCGGGAGCTACAATAAAAAAGAATGATTTATATGATTAGTAGGATGAGAAGCGAGAAATCACCCACCTTATCCTCCCTCAAGGGAGGAATTCTCCCCTTGATGGTTTATCCTCGAATGCTGTTCGGGAGGAGATACAGAGGGGTGACAAACAAAATAAAGTTGTATTATATTGGGTGTTCTTATATTACGAAGTCAAAGTATTGGATTGTTTTATAAACTTTTAACTTTAAGAACTTTAAACTATATACTTAAAAGGAGTGCTTTTTTACAGAACATACGGTAATGGTTTCCCTGTAATTATTTTACACGGTCTTTACGGCTCATCGGATAATTGGGTAACTATCGGGAGAAATTTGGCAAATGACTTTAAGGTTATTATTCCCGATCAACGCAACCACGGACAATCATTTCATCACCCCGATATGGATTTTAATATATTGACACAGGATTTAAAAATATTTGTAGATGAATTGGGGCTTAAACGGTTTTATCTTATCGGACATTCCATGGGTGGGAAAGTAGTGGCTAATTTTATGCAGCAATATCCTGATTTTGTAGAAAAAGCTGTTTTAGTAGATATTTTACCCTGTAATACAAATCCAAACAAAAGTATTATTGAATTTCATCAATTGCTAATTGGCGTATTAAAACAAATGGATTTGAATGCTTATCGGTCTCGTTCCGAATTAAAAAATGATTTATTGGCAATTTCTTTTTCTCCAGAACTTGTTAATTTTTTGATGAAAGATTTTTATTTGGATAAAAACGGAAAATTTGTTTCAAAATTGAATATCGGAGCTATTTACAAT
>JALTEO010000408.1 GCA_027073875.1 Bacteroidales bacterium | reverse complement strand
AACTCAATAAACCCGTTTACCGTATTGATGATTGCGTTATTAAGTTTATGGGGAGTTGATGCTCTGATGTGAGTCGCCAAAATTTAGTGAATTTTCTGGATGGCTATTTTAATTCTGGCATAAACTTAATTATAACCATCTGATTGTCAATATCTTACGGTTAATATAATTATTGATATAAAATTTGTCAAGTTTTTTTTGAAAAAATTTATTAGCTTAATTTTGTTTTTTATCTCAAAAATACGATGATGACCGTTTTCTTAACAGTTTTTCAGCCATTTCCTCAAAGTATTCTTTAAGGCTATGTTTACCCGATGGAGGAGCAATTACATCATTCTGTTGCGTTGCTAAAATAAACTCCATTAAATTTGATTTATGTTTATTAAATGGACGGAGCATTCTGATTATAATATTGACGAACCATATTGGTATTCTGGTAATTTTTGGTGGAGATTCAATCACAGAAAAAGCAATTTTAGCAATTTCTTCCTCTGTATATGTTTTAGGACCTCCAACCAATATTTCATTCTTATTGTTTATTGCTCCATCAACACAAACCCTTGCAAGGTCAGCCCCATGTATAGGATTTATTTTATTTTTACCATCTCCAAGCAGATATATTCTACCCGATATTGCCATTTTTAAGAATTCACTTATATCTGAAAAATAACCTGTTGGACGAATCACTGTATATTTGAGCCCGGAGTTTTTTAATTCTTCAATAAAATTCTCACGACACTTCACAATTTCAAGATGCTTAAAAAGATGAACATTAGAAATGGAAACAAAGATAAATTTCTCTACGGATTTTTGCAGGGCAATATCAAGAATATTTTTATTCCCCTGATAATCGACATCTCTAAATGTGAGTTTATCCTTTTGGCGGGTAATGCCTACTGAGGAAAAAATTATATCAATTCTATCACAAAGTCCCTCCAATGTTTCGGGTTTTGTAACATCCCCAACAAAAACTTCATCTACATAATCTTTTATGGCAGGTTCCATAAATGGCCCTTCCTTCTCAATCTTCCTGGGATTTCTTGCCAGTGCCCGAACCCAATAGCCCTGCTCTTTAAATTCTTTAACTACATATTTGCCAAGATACCCCGTAGAACCTGCAACCAATACTTTTTTCATATTATACCTCCTTATTAAATTAAGTGAGAAGTGGGAAGTAAAAAATCGTGATGCGTAAATCGTAATTCGTTAATCGTAAAAACAACGCTTATTTTATCCAACATCTAACATCCAATCTATCTTCTTGCGCTTTACGCCTCACGGTCTTCTCTCGTTTATTTCGTTCATTATTTACAATAAATATACAGCGAAGCGTAATATACAACGAAGTGTAATAACGCCGCAGGCAAATAACTACTCTATTTCTCTTTCAACATTCAACTCATTTACTCACTCAACCCATTTGCAATTCACAATTCACAAGACTGACCCCACAATATATAAATATTATTAGAAATAATCAAGGTCTATTTGCAAATTTCCCATTTCCCTGATA
>JALTEO010000407.1 GCA_027073875.1 Bacteroidales bacterium | reverse complement strand
TTTTCATTCGTAATTCGTAATTGATAATTCGTAATTAATAATGTGTGTTTTAAAATCAATCATGAATGTTTCATCATTTTATTTTTTTCGCTAAATTACAATCAAAGTTTTTAAATAAATTCTTTTGGGAGAAAAATTTTCTTTCTATCATTGTCAACTGTTATGGATAATCAGATTTGGTATATTCTTCTTTTTATCGTCCTGCTACTTATCTTCGGTGTAATTCGTTGGTTTTTTCGGGAGCCATTGTTACGAACATTGAGAGGTTTCCAAAGTAGTTATCAGGCATACCGCGATTTTAAGGGAGGAACCATTGTATATTCGCAGTATAACATTTTAGCATCTATATTGTATTTTTTATCCTTAGGATTTATTCTTTATAGGATAAACGATTTTTTTAAAGCCATTATACTTTGGGGAAATTTTACAACATTTATTATTATTGTTATCGCAATAATCGTTTTTACTTACTTAAAAATATTGTTATATCTTTTACTGGGATTTGTAGTTAAGAGTTATCAGGTTACAAGAGAATTTGTTTATAGCTGGATTATCATTATTCATGTATCGGGAATAATTCTTTTACCCATTGCCATTACTTTAGCTTTTGTAAATACAACACTTTTCCCGTATTTTATGTGGATTGGACTTAGTCTTTTGACACTCTTCAACATATATCGTTTGATAAGAGGATTTAAAATTATTTTTCAAAAAAAATTCCCGCTATATTACATTTTGTTGTACCTTTGCACCTTGGAATTTTTACCTATTGCTGCCCTTTGGTATTTTATAGGTAGATAATTGTTAACCTCAAAAATTTAGGCGGTTTGAAAGTAAAAAATATCTTAGTCTCACAGCCGGAGCCACAGCACGAAAAATCTCCATACTTTACATTAGCCAACAAATATAAACTTAATATTGATTTCCGGCCGTTTATTCAGGTTGATCGTGTGAGTTTGAAAGAATTTAGACAACAAAGAATTAATTTCTTGGATTTTACGGCAGTGATATTAACTAGTCGTACAGCAGTAGATAATTACTTCAGTATTGCCAAAGACCTGCGATTAAGTATTCCTACAACAATGCGTTATTTTTGTATGTCAGAATCTATTGCGTATTATCTTCAGACATATATCGTTTATCGTAAACGCAAAATCTTTTATGGTAACGGGAAAATAGAAGACCTTTTACCTGCCATGAAAAAATTTGAAAAAGACAAATATATCCTCCCCGTTTCCGATAAGCACAAACAAGATATTTCACGGTTTCTGAGAAAAAACAAATTAAGCTTTAAAAAAGCAGTATTGTATAAGACAATTGCAGCCGATTTAACAGATATGGATTTGTCAAAGTACGACACTTTATTGTTTTTCAGCCCATCAGGCGTTCGTTCACTAATGAAAAACTTTCCCGACTTTAAACAAGAGGATACGCTAATCGGTGCTTTTGGACCATCTACCGCCAAAGCAGTTAAAGAAGAAGGATTACGCTTAGATATTAAGGCACCATTGGTCAATGCTCCGTCTATGACTATGGCACTCGAAGACTACATAAAAAAACAAGCAAAAGCAAAAAAAGCAAAAGTTTAGAATAGCTATTTCTCTTTAAAAACTTACAATGGCTCGTTATTCGTTTAAAAAAACCGAGAGACTTACGGGCAAGAAAAACATTGAACAACTTTTTCTTACGGGCAATCATTTCAAAATAAAACCATTTAAAATTCTTTGGCAAATAGTTGATAAAGAAAATGTAAGCTCCGGCAGCCGTTTACTGATTAGCGTACCAAAAAAAGTTCATAAGCTAAGTGTTGACCGAAACCTGATAAAGCGGCGGATTCGTGAAAGCTACCGGATAAATAAGGAACCTTTCATCAATTTTCTTTCGGAAAACAATATAACTGTTCACTGGGGAGTTATTTATCTGTCTGCGGAAATTCTTCCCTATAAATTAATTGAAACGCAAATGATATTAACTTTGCAACAAATTATTAAAGCTACTGAAACTAATAACAGTGAAAGCAATTAATAAGATATTGTCTTTTCCATTTGTCGTGTTGGTGAAAATCTACCAATATGCTATTTCTCCGTTATTGCCAAATTCCTGCCGGTTCTCGCCATCGTGTTCCACTTATTCGCTACAAGCATTTTATCGGCACGGTCCGGTAAAAGGACTTTTTCTGTCGTTTCGACGCATCATTTGGTGTAACCCGTGGGGCGGTTTCGGTAAAGACCCTGTACCCGAAAAATTTTTCTTTACAAGGAAAGCCGCTCTAAAAAAATCCGAACAGCTTAACTATGCCAATTACCTGAATTTCAGAATTTACTTTAAAACATTAAAATATCATTCCAATGAAACGAATTAAACGATTATCTATTTTCTTTTTGATTGCCATTGTCGGATTTTTTGCTTTCCAATCAGGCGAAAACAACAATACAGATTTCGAAATAGCCAAAAACTTAGATATTTATTATACCCTATTTCGTGAACTCGACTTGTTCTATGTGGACCCAATTGATCCGGGGAAACTGGTAAAAACAAGTATTGACAAAATGCTCAGCACGCTAGACCCTTATACCGTTTATATTCCGGAATCAAAAATGGAAGATTATAAATTTATGACCACGGGACAATATGGTGGCATTGGGGCATTGATTCGAAAAAAAGATAATTACTTGATGATTTCAGAACCTTACGAAGGGTTTCCTGCTCAGAAAAGCGGATTGAAAGCAGGTGATATTTTATTGGAAATTAATGGAAAATCAATTAAAGGATATTCCATTACGCAGGTTAGTGAACTATTGAAAGGTGAACCGAAAAGCGAAGTGGAAATAAAAGTTAAACGATTGTACCCGAAAGAAAAAATATTTACAGTAAAATTTGCCCGTCAAAAAATTAAGATTAACAGCGTGCCATATTTCGGGATGCTCGATAAAGAAACAGGATACATAAAATTAAACCAGTTTACTGCCGGAGCAGGCGAAGAAGTAAAACAAGCGTTATTAAAATTAGAAGAAGCATCTCATCCAAAAAGTCTGATTTTTGACTTACGGGGAAATCCAGGCGGACTACTGATTGAAGCCATTAATGTAGCAAATGTCTTTATTGAAAAAGGTAAAAATATTGTTTCTACAAAAGGAAAAGTTGCCTCGTGGAACAGGGAATATAAAACACCTTCGGCTGCCGTAGATACCGGAATTCGTTTAGTCGTGTTGGTAGGTCCCGGTTCTGCCTCGGCTTCTGAAATTGTTTCCGGTTCCATACAGGATTTAGATCGTGGCGTAATCCTCGGGCAACGGTCGTATGGCAAGGGATTGGTTCAAACTACCCGCGATTTATCCTATAACTCAAAATTGAAAGTAACAACAGCAAAATATTATATTCCCAGTGGTCGTTGTATTCAGGCGTTAGACTATTCGCATCGTAATCCGGACGGAAGCGTAGGACATGTACCTGACTCTTTGATTTCGGAATTTAAAACTTCTCACGGGAGAACTGTTTATGACGGTGGAGGTATTATGCCTGATGTATATTTCCAACCACCAAAATATACTTCATTTATTAGGGCATTGGTCGTAAAAGATGCCATTTTCGATTTTTCAACTTATTTCTCAAGTCAAGTAGATACAATCCCCAAACCGGACAAATTTACCCTACCCGACTCGTCTTTTAAATCCTTTTCCCAATTTTTGGACAGTATAAACTTCTCATATGAGTCGGAAACCGAACAGTCGCTAAACGATTTGGAAAAAACAGCCAAAAAAGAAAAATATTTTGATGCCATTAAGGATGAAATAACACAATTACATAAGGATTTGGAAGAAGATCGCCAAAAAGACTTGGATAAAAACAAAACAGACATCCAGGAACTATTGGAAGAAGAAATATGCAGCCGTTTTTATTATCAAAAAGGACGAATTCAGTCTTTTTTAAATCATGACGGAGAAATAAAAAAGGCAATAGCAATACTGAAAGATTCAACACAGTATAATTATATTTTGTCCGGCGACTATAAACCGCCGAAAGTCAATGAAGATGACGAATAATGGCAAACAATTTTTTTCGTTTTAAGCAATTTACTGTTTCTCAAAACGAATCGGTTTTAAAAGTTTCTACAGATAGTGTACTGCTTGGTGCGTGGGTGCCGGCCGGCAATTATCAAGACATTTTGGATATCGGAACAGGTACGGGATTATTGGCATTGATGATGGCACAACGCTTTCCACAAGCTACAATTGATGCCGTGGAAATTGACACAAATGCGTGCAATATTGCAGAAAAAAATTTTATACTATCGCCATTTACGAAACAAATCAAATTATTTGAAATTTCTATTCAAAAGTTTTCTGAGAAATATCCTGAGAACCGTTACGATTTAATCATTACGAATCCACCGTATTTCAATAATCAAAAACTGTCAATTTCCGAGGGGAAAAATATTCAGAAACATAATCGTTACCTTTCCCTTGACGAATTAGCCGGAATTGCAAAAAAACACTTATCCCAAAATGGCACTTTTGCCATGGTTTTACCGCAGAAAGAAGGAATAAATTTTGTTGCCACTGCCCGATTTCACGGTTTATATTGCCGGCAGATAACAGAGGTTTTTGTCCGTCCGTCACAGAAAACACCTAAACGGCTATTGCTAACATTCTCAACAACAGTAACAGAAATTATTTCAAATAAATTATATTTGGAAAACGAAAGTGGATTTCGTTCGCAGGAATATCAGTTACTGACAAAAAATTTTTATCTTTGACCACATGGAATATCACTTTATAACCGGAACAAGTACGGGTATTGGTAAGGCAATTGCCGAAAGGTTATTAGTCAAAAAAACGGTTACGGTTTTTGGTTTTTCGCGACGAAAAATGATTGAACATCCCAATTACCGGCACATTACTATGGATTTTAGCAACTTGGAAGATGTGTTGCAATTTGAATTTCCTGAAATAAATCAAGCAGAACGCATCGTGTTAATCAATAATGCAGGTGTTATTGGGGATATTGGTTTTGTGGGCAATAAAGATAATTCTGCTGTCGTTAACACCTATAATATTAATATTGTATCGCCATCAGTTTTGATAAATCGTTTTATTAAAAAATACCAGTCTATGGAAACAGAAAAAACTATTTTGAATATTTCTTCAGGAGCAGGCAGACACGCTATTGCCGCATGGAGCGAGTATTGTGCATCGAAAGCGGCTTTGGATATGTTTAGCCAAACCATTGCCGAGGAACAAACATTTTTACCCGAAGCCAAACGCATAAACATATTTTCTGTGGCTCCCGGCATTGTTGACACAGCGATGCAAGACCAAATACGGGATGCAGGAAAAGAACGATTCCCGTATCACGAAACATTTGTGGATTACAAATCACAAAACTTATTAACTTCGCCCGAAGAAGTTGCTGCTGGCGTTCAGGACATTAT
>JALTEO010000406.1 GCA_027073875.1 Bacteroidales bacterium | reverse complement strand
ATTTGTTACTACTCAGCAGCAAAGTTAACAATAGGTTGTGAATAGATTTTTGCAATGGCATTACGTACCGTCGAAAAAATAAAGTTTCTTTGAACCATCGAAGAGACAGTAACCATAACGAAAAAAGAATATGATGGCCTCAAGCAGGAGATCATTGATTTGCGCCGGCAATTATCGGAAGCCTTATCTGTCATAGACGAGTTAAAATCAGTAATAAAGGATCTGCGCACAGAAATAGACCTGCTAAAAAACGGACGTAAGAGCGATACAAGTTCCACGCCCAGTTCACAGGATTATGGCCGGAGCAACAAATTTAATTCCCGGCAAAGTTCGGGAAGGAAAAGTGGCGGGCAACCCGGACACAAAGGGAGCACGCTTAAAATGAGCGAAAAGCCGGATGAAATAGTTGAACATATTCCAAGATACTGCAAGTACTGCGGGGAAGAATTTAATAGCGAAACCATTTTCAGGTTGTATGAAAAGAAGCAGGAGATCGTTATCCCGCCCATTAAACCCAAGACCATAGAACACCAATCGTTTGGTTGTACTTGTGGCAAATGTGGTGCACAAACCATATCGGATTTGCCGCCGCATTTAAAGGCAAATGTCCAGTACGGTAAAAACATACAATCGCTGGTAACCTATTTGTCCGTTTACCAATACCTTCCATCAAACAGGATAAAAAATTTTTTGAAAGACATTATGGGTCTTTCGTTAAGTGAGGGGACAATATACAATATCATAAAGTCAATGAGCACCAAGGCCATTCCCGCCTATGAAGCCATAAAAAAGAAAGTGGCCGTTTCAAAAGTCGTTGGCGGCGATGAAACCGGCATAAGGGTAAACGGCGATAAAGCCTGGTTTTGGGTTTTTCAAAACAATTTATACACCTATATCAAAGCGGCATACAGCAGAAGTTATCAAAGTATTGTTGAAACCTTTGCCAATGGTTTCCCAATGTCAGTTTATGTGACCGACAGCCTTGCGGCACAACTGAAAACAAAGACACTGGCCAAGCAATTATGCCTTGCCCATTTAATGCGGGAACTGAAAAACTTCGAGCAGGTTTTCAAAAGCGAATGGGCAACCATGTTAAAGCAGGTTTTCAAAGAAGCCGTTGAATACAAAAAGCAAATGACGGAGGATGATTATGGCGGGGCAAACCCGAAAGTAAAAGAATTTGAAAACCGGTTGTCCGAATTGTTGGAAATAGATTATTCAAACGAACACCGAAAGCTTAGGGCATTCATAAAAAGACTGATAAAAAACCGGGGTTCCCTTCTAACGTTCCTATACCATTTTGAAGTACCCCCTGATAACAATGGATCGGAAAGGGCCATAAGAAATGCAAAGGTGAAAATGAAAATCTCAAATCAGTTCAAGACGATTGATTTCGCCAACCATTATGCCGTTATCCGGTCTGTCATAGACACAAGCCTGAAAAATTCACAAAATGTTTTTGATACGCTAACGTGCCTGGCTAATCAGGAATTGGTGGCTGCTGAGTAGTAACGATA
>JALTEO010000405.1 GCA_027073875.1 Bacteroidales bacterium | reverse complement strand
CGGTATTTTAATTTTCTACCTGTATTTTAATGGCTGAAAACAGCCTGAGTTCTGTTTTCTACATCATAATAAAGGCTTTCTTTTAAACTGTTAATCGCATCTAACCTTCAGCACATCCAACAAATCACAAACCTTTCCCCCTATACAGACCCGCAGTTTCTTGAACCATGGATTAGTACCGAGCTTCGTGCCTCGGTTCGGTTACAAATCCTTTGTTTGTTCGCTGCTTTTTATTCCATCTTTGTTTGTGATATTTTGATCACTATTTATCCTCATTCGGTGCCATTCTACTATCAGGATGGATTAGTTTAAGTGATGGAAAATATGTTTTGTATCTTGCTGAATCCCTAGTTATCAAATCAAATTTTGATACAGCAGCATGTGCACCAATAAAAAAATCAGGTAAGGGAGAATTTTTAATTCCTTTATTCCTTTTGTATTTAAGGAATACTTTGCCTGCAAGAAAAAGTGCCTCACGGGGAATCTCAACTACCTTTATATTAAGTTCGGAAATAGCTTCTTCTACCTCTTCAATTCTATTAAAACCAATTGAGACTTCAGTATAAACGATTGAATTTATATGTAATGTGTTAGTTTGGGCAAATTCATTTAATACTTTTTCTGACCAATCTGCCCAGACAGGATCGTCAGTAAACAAATCCAGCAAGACACACGAATCAATGAATATACCATTCATTATGCTTCTCTTGTAAGGGTCATAATTTCATCAGTAGTCATTTTGGCTGTAGCAATCCCTCGAAGTTTACTAAATATTCTTGCCTTTTTGGGTGTGCTAATTTTAACGATATAAAATTTTCCATTATCTTCCCTAAAATCAATATCAGTTTCTGGCATGATACCCAAAATTTCTCTAACGTTTATAGGGATTGTGACTTGTCCTTTTGTTGTTACACGCATATTTCACCTCCAAATTACAAATTGTAATACCAGTATAGTATTACCAACTTGATTTTGCAATATTTTTTTATTCTATGTTGATGTGAATGCTTCTCGTTTTGCAGCGAACGCCACAACTCACCTGCACCAGAGATTTCCGCATGACTTGTTTATAACCGAAATACTATAAATTACTGTACTGTGTCCAAACAGCTTGGCTTCTGGTGTCAGGTGCAGTTGTCTGTTATAGTGCATTTTCAATTATTTCATTGAATAAGCTTTATCATGCGGTCCGACAGTTAAAAAGATTATTGTTTGGTCTGGAAGATTGCCGCAAAAACAAAACTCACAATCTGGTAAATTACGGCATTCTTCGCAAATGACAAAGACAATACGAAAATTTTGATCTATTCTGGCACTTCGGCAGCCAATAAGATTAAGTCTTTTGGTGATGTCTGCTAATGCTTCAGTATTATTGTATGGATTTTCAATTATTCTTTCCACTCTTCTTTTGATTCTTCCTTTGAGGGATGAATGGCGGCGAAGATTGCGGATAAACAGTTTTTCGTAAATAGCCTCGTATTTAATCATTCCAGACCTTTTCATGCGACATGAATTCA
>JALTEO010000404.1:4537-5432 GCA_027073875.1 Bacteroidales bacterium | reverse complement strand
AAATTAGGGGAGTTGTAAGAAATGACACCAATAAATTAAAACATATGAAAAATTCAATCTTAAAAAAAGTTTTTGCACTTTTAGCTTTTAGCGTTATACTTTCAATTGCATATTCACAAGTACCTGAGAGTTTCTCGTATCAGGCAATTGTCCGTGATAATTCAGGACAACCATTATCGAATACTTCGGTAACCTTTCAGTTTAACATTCACCAAGGAAGTGCAAGCGGTACCCTTGTTTATTCTGAAGATCACTCTGTTACAACTAACGATTTCGGCTTAGTTAATCTTCAAATCGGTCAAGGTACCGTCAACTCCGGTGATTTTGCCACGATTGATTGGGGAAATGATGTTTATTTTCTTAATGTACAAATTGATCAAGGTAGTGATTTTGTGGATATGGGTACACAGCAATTTATTTCTGTGCCTTATGCCCTATATGCCAAAACAGCCGGTAATAGCGGAACAACTTACACGGCAGGCAACGGTATTTCTATTACAGGGAATGTAATTGAAAATACGGCACCGGACCAAACTGTAACCATTACAGGCAACGGTGCTACAACCGTTTCGGGATCCTATCCAAACTTTACCATTTCTTCTACAGATAATGTTGATGATGCCGATGCGGATTCAACAAATGAGATACAAACCCTTTCAGTTTCGGGAAACCAACTATCTATATCAGGAGGAGACACAGTAACTATGCAAGTAGCTGCCACAGGTAATAATGGTGATGTGCAATTAAACGATAATGGTTCACTTGGTTCAACCCCCGATTTGCATTGGGATTTTACAAAAAATAAATTTACCGTGGGACAAAGTGCTGACGATGGACGAATGATTATTCAACAAGATGCCAATGCACCTGATACTATTCCTATTTTGGAAGTCAA
>JALTEO010000404.1:0-4437 GCA_027073875.1 Bacteroidales bacterium | reverse complement strand
GTGGTCGCAGTGGCACATCAGTATCAAAAAACGATTATTTGGTGGTTCGTCCTGACAGCACACGGATTTATTTTAAAGAGTCCGGTACAAAAGGCGTATTGAAAGGCGGTTTTGCCGTGAGTGGTCGTAGTGGCACAAAAGCAGGAACAGGACAAGAATATTTTAATATTTCACCTAATACCACAGCCAATATTATCAATCCCAGTGAAGCTCGCATTGTGTGGTATCCTAAAAAAGATGCTTTTATGGCAGGACAGGTTCTAGTAGAATCTGCTGATAGTGTCGGACAAAACTCTTGGGCATCTGGTTTTGAAAGTAAATCAATAGGTGATTATTCTCAAGCATTGGGATATAGTGCAAGAGCTTTTGGCGAAAACTCAACCGCTATTGGTTATCATGCTAACTCAAAAGGTGCAAACTCTTATGCTTTCGGTAATTATGCAACAACTCAAGATAGTGGTTCGTACGCAATAGGAACAGGTGCTTCGGCAACAGGTTTAAGAAGCTTTGCCATTGGTTCTACCGGTGTCGATTCTGCTGGTGATGCCACATCACCAACACAAGCAAAAGGAGATTATTCTTATGCTTTTGGCATGGGCAGTATTGCTGATACCACCGGAGCATTTGCCTTTGGTACACAAGATACCGCATCCGGAAAATATTCTTTAGCAACGGGATATCAAACTCATGCTATTGGTTGGTATGCTACGACTATGGGAGAAAACACAATGGCAAGTGGTAATAATTCTACAGCCATGGGATACTATACAACGGCAAGTGGTGGTAATTCTACAGCCATGGGATATAATACAACAGCAAATGGTTGGTATTCCACAGCTATAGGATATAATACAAAAAGTGATGATTATTCAATAGCTATGGGAAACAACTCAATAGCAAGTGGAAATTTTTCCACAGCTATGGGAAATAACACAACGGCAAGTGGGTCTTATTCCACAACTATGGGAAGTTATACGAAGGCAAGTAATGATGTTTCTACAGCTATGGGATATAGTACAACGGCAAGTGGTTTATTCTCAACATCTATAGGATTCTTTACAACGGCAGGCGGTTCACATTCCATAGCTATGGGTAATCAAACAATAGCAAGTGGTGACAATTCAACATCTATGGGAAATAACACAACGGCAAGTGGTGATAATTCCATAACCATGGGAAATAAAACAACAGCAAGTGGCGATAATTCCACAGCAATAGGAGAAAGTACAATTGCAAATGGCGATAATTCAATTGCAATGGGATATTATACAAATGCAAAATCATATCTTGTTTCCGTTATTGGTACGCTTAATGACACTTCTTTTGTATCATCTTCTAATAGTTGGGTTGATACTGATCCAATTTTTGTGGTAGGCAATGGACAATATACTAATCATAACGCACTTACGATTTTAAAAAACGGCAATGTAGGTATTAATACAAACACACCCGATAAACTTTTAACAGTTGACGGTGATGCCCGCGTAACAGGAGATATTTATTTTGGAACGGGGAATACGACAAGTGATATTTACAGCAAACCTGACTTTGTATTTAAACCGAATTACACGAAAGATTTTAGTATAGACTACATCGAAAGATATATCAACCGCCACGGACACCTGCCTTGGCTGACAGCCGCCAAAGACGAAAAAGACGGTATTAATATGACGAGGATGAGTTTTCAAACATTAGAAGCAGTTGAAAATATTCAACTACAAGTTATAGAACTTCGTAAAGAAAATTTAACTTTGCAAAATGAAAACCAAAATCTGAAAGAGAAAAATACAGAAATTCTAAAACGACTTGAAACAATCGAAAAACAATTAAAAACAAAATAGAGCATCCACGAAAATCTATTCAAAATGAAGTTTTGAGATTTTCGGGAATTGTTAAAAAAATGATTAACCAATAAATTATAAATATATGAAAAATTCAATTTTAAAAACAGTTCTAACACTTTTGACTTTTAGCGTTATACTTTCAACTGTGTTAGCACAAGCACCTGAGAGTTTTTCGTATCAGGCCATTGTCCGTGATAATTCAGGACAACCATTATCGAATACTTCGGTAACCTTTCAGTTTAATATTTACCAAGGAAGTGCAAGCGGCACCCTTGTTTATTCTGAAAATCACTCTGTGACTACCAACGATTTTGGTTTAGTTAATCTTCAAATCGGGCAAGGAAATGCCAAGTCCGGTAACTTTGCTACGATTGATTGGGGAAATGATGCTTATTTCCTAAATGTACGAATAGACCAAGGTAGCGGCTTTGTGGATATGGGCACACAGCAATTTATTTCCGTACCCTATGCCATGTACGCCAAGAATGCAGGTACATCAGGAACTGTTGGTGCCGCAGGAAATAACGGCGATGTACAATTAAACAGTAACGATACAATGGGGGCAACCCCCGATTTGCATTGGGATTTTACAAAAAATAAATTTACCGTGGGACAAAGTGCTGACGATGGACGAATGATTATTCAACAAGATGCCAATGCACCTGATACTATTCCTATTTTGGAAGTCAAAAATAAAGCAGGACAAACTGTTTTTGTTGTTTATCCTGACAGTGTACATTTTTTCATTAAGGATGATAACTCTAAGGGGGTGTTAAAAGGCGGCTTTGCCGTGAGTGGTCGCAGTGGCACATCAGTATCAAAAAACGATTATTTGGTGGTTCGTCCTGACAGCACACGGATTTATTTTAAAGAGTCCGGTACAAAAGGCGTATTGAAAGGCGGTTTTGCCGTGAGTGGTCGCAGTGGCACAAAATCGGGAGAAGAAAACGAATATTTTAATATATCTGCTTCTGATAGATTAATGATTGTTAACCCCAGTGAACCTCGTGTTATGTGGTATCCTAAAAAAGAAGCGTTTTTAACCGGCAGGGTTTTGATTGAGTCGCCTGATAGTGTTGGATTAAACTCTTTTGCAACGGGCTTTGAGTCTAAAGCCATTGGAAATTATTCACAAGCAATGGGATACGGTGTAATAGCACGAAAAATAAATTCAACAGCGATTGGTTATCAGTCTATAGCAGGAGGTGTTAGTTCTTATGCTTTTGGCGTAAGAGTTAATGCTTCAGATACCAATGCTTTTGCTTTTGGACATGAATCAGCTGCTTTGGCAAAAGGGGCTTTTGTGTTTGGTGAAGGAGATACGGCAGCAGCTTTATCTTCAATGGCTTTAGGGTATAATAATACGGCAACAGGAGTTGCATCGCTTGCTTTAGGTGCCTATTCTTTGGCATCTGATACATTGAGCGTGGCAATGGGCTATAATACCATTTCTGAAGGTGTTAGTTCCGTAGCAATGGGCGATAATACACGAGCTTCCGGAGGTTCATCTTTGGCTTTGGGTTCAGATACAAGAGCAACAGGAGAATCATCAACAGCAATGGGATTTGGAACAGTTGCATCAGGTGGAGGTGCTATAGCAATGGGACATTTATGTATGGCATCAGGGGTGCATTCCATTGCAATGGGTGATTCTACAATTGCATCTTCAGACGATGCAACTGCTATGGGATATCAGACAACAGCCAGCGGACATTTTTCAACGACTATGGGATGGCTGACACAAGCTTCAGGAAATAGTGCATTTGCTTTAGGTAGTCAGACTATTGCTTCGGGCGAAGCATCACTTTCAATGGGTGATAATACACGAGCTAAGGGCTATGTTTCAATGGCTATGGGAAATCAAACGACGGCAAAAGGATCAGCTTCTATTTCAGTGGGTATAAATACATTAGCAGAAGGTGATGGCTCTGCAGCTTTTGGTATAGGAACACATACTACAGCAATGGGTTCTTTTGTCTTTGGAAGTTATAATGAATCGTGGACAGGTGTTAATTCAACGAATTCAACAGATGATTTATTCGTAATTGCAAATGGAATGGATCCTTTACATCCACATAATGCATTTACAGTTTTAAAAAATGGTAATGTTGGTATTAATACAAATACAGCCGATAAACTTTTGACAATTAACGGCGATGCCCGTATAGTAGGTGATATTTACTACGGGACAACAAATGATAGTATTTATGCTAAACCGGACTTTGTGTTTAAACCAAATTACCAAAAAGATTTCAGTATTGATTATATCGAAAGATACATCAATCGTCACGGACACCTGCCTTGGCTGACAGCCGCCAAAGACGAAAAAGACGGTATCAATATGACGAGGATGAGTTTTCAAACGCTTGAAGCAGTTGAGAATCAACAGTTGCAGATTATTCAACTGCGAAAAAAAGATTTGTCTTTACAAAAAGAAATTTTACAACTTAAACAGGAAAATCAAAAGTTAGTAAAACGGATTGAATCGCTTGAGAAAAAATCAAAAAAATAACTGAAACTACCGAAATAAAGAATTGCTGTAATTTTTTATATTGATTCTTGACAGGTTTGCAAATGAAAAGTTTCTTAAAAC
>JALTEO010000403.1 GCA_027073875.1 Bacteroidales bacterium | reverse complement strand
TTTGTCGATTCGTCAACAGGTATATCTTTAGTTTCAATCTGATAAATAGTGTCTTGGTTTTCATCTTGAGCTTTTTGGTACGATAGTTTCTCTTTTGCCATTACAAATATGTTTTTAAATCTTTCCGACAAATTTAATTTATTGTTGAGACTTTGGCTGTAAAAAAAAGAAAATAATTACTTTTACGGCATATTTAAAAAAATAATCATCATGATAAAACGATTTTTTATTTTCTTTTTGACTATTACGCTGTTTTTCAGCCAGTCATTTGCCGACGAAGGCATGTGGTTACTTTCTTTAATAGGAAAAAACTACGAACAGATGAAGGCACAGGGTTTTAAACTCACGCCGGAAGACATTTACAGTATTAACCATTCCAGCATTAAAGATGCTATCGGCGGACTGGGAAATGAGCAATATCCCTTTGGATTTTTCTGTTCCAGCGAAATTGTTTCCGGCAAAGGATTGGTTTTTACAAATCATCACTGCGGATATGAAGCTATACAATCGCATAGCACCATTGAACATGATTACCTGAAAGATGGTTTTTGGGCTTACAAGATGGATCAAGAACTACCTGTTGACGGTATGACAATTTCTTATCTTGTTAGGATGGAAGATGTTACAAATAAAGTGTTAGCTGTTTTGAATGACACGATGAGCGAATCCGACAGAAAAGCTGCCATTCAAAAAATATCAAAGACTTTGGAGAAAGAAGCTAAAAAAGGAACTGACTATGGTGCCGATGTTAAACCAATGTTTAAAGGTAACCAGTTTTTCCTATTTGTATATATTACCTATAAAGATATCCGGCTTGTAGGTGCCCCTCCATCTGCCGTTGGAAAATTTGGTGGTGATACCGACAACTGGATGTGGCCCCGCCATACAGGTGATTTTTCTATCTTTCGCGTTTATACCGGTCCTGACGGAAAACCTGCAAAATTCTCAAAAGATAATGTGCCCCTAAAACCGAAACATCCATTGCCAATATCTTTGAAAGGCGAGAAAAAAGGTGATTTTGCTATGGTAATGGGATATCCCGGATCTACAGACCGTTACTTGACATCATGGGGAATAAAACAAGCACTTAATGTTACAAATCCGGCTACAATAGCTATTCGTGATAAAAAATTAGCTTTGATGAAAGAAGCTATGGATAGCGACCCGAAAATTCATATTCAATATGCATCAAAATATGCACAGACAGCCAACTATTGGAAATATTTTATAGGACAAAGCAAAGCTCTTGTTCAACGCGATGTGCTGGGACAAAAACAGGAAATTGAAAAACGATTTCAAGAATGGGCTAATCAAGACCCTGCCCGTAAAAAGAAATACGGAGCTGCCCTAGATACCATTGCTGACTATTACAGCAAAAACGAAAAACATGCTTTGTCTTACACCTACCTATTGGAGGCATTACTTCAGGGAGGTGAAATAATCATGTTCCCCGCACAGCTTTACCGGTTTGAAAGAGTCTTAAAGAACTCACCTGACAACAAAGAACTAATTGGTGAGATGACAAAAGAGATTAAAGTAAAAGCCCGTGAATTCTATAAAAATTATAATGAACCAACCGACAAAAAAATCTTTGCCGCTTTATCACAGATGTATTACAATACGATTGATGATGAATATCAACCTGAAATTTTCAAGACAGTAGTTAAGAAAAAGTACAAAGGTAATTTCCAAAAATTTACGGAAGTTTTATTTAAAAAATCTATTTTCCCTGATTCTACCCGCTTTATGAAATTTCTTGATAATCCAACAGCAAAAGTGCTTGATAATGATATGGCTTTTAAAATGATGAATCAAGTTATCAACTTATATTTTGAACTTTCGGGTAGCGATGATGATCAATATACCAAAGCGGAACGATTATTTATGGATGGTCTGATGAAAATGCAACCGAATAAATTATTTTACCCTGATGCTAATTCTACCATCCGGCTGACTTATGGGAATGTAGGTGATTATTTCCCGAGAGATGCTGTACATTACAATTATTTCACAACACTGAAAGGGGTTATGGAAAAAGAAGACCCAAACAATGATGAGTTTATTGTTCCTAAACGGTTAAAAGAACTTTATCAACAAAAAGACTACGGACAATATGCCGATGCTGATGGAACAATGCATGTTTGTTTTACGACCAATAACGATATTACAGGTGGCAACTCCGGTAGTGTAGTAATGAATGGCGAAGGACAAGTTATCGGTATTGCCTTTGATGGCAACTGGGAAGCTATGAGTGGTGATATTTCTTTTGATAATAAATTACAAAAATGTATTGATGTGGATATCCGTTATGTGCTGTTTATTATTGATAAATATGCCGGTGCACACAACTTGATTTCTGAAATGAATTTAATAAAATAGTTTTCTCATTGTATAATTTTGAAAGGTCGTCGGTATGGCGACCTTTTTTATTTAAGGGAAGTTATTAGAACTTTCTTTATGTAATACCGATTACACATTCAATATAGTCCAATAAATTGTACTATTTTTATGTAGCATCGGCATTATACCAAATCTTTTTTGAACTAATTTATATTAGTAAATGGTATAAGATGACATTTTTCAGAATGACAAAAACAGAAGTTTTGCAAAGGTCTCTTTCTGTGATTTATTTAGTATGTTGAACTTAGGGGGAGTTCTAATAATTCTCCCGAAGGGATTCCTTCGGAGCTTCGGAACTTCACATCAAGATTTTCAGAGTTTTTTATAGACAATGAAGATTTTTAATACACTATCGGGATAATGCAAGAAAATCTGAAGAAGTATATGGAAAATTCTGTAAACCCCTACGGGAACAAATGTGATAAACAATCTGACATCGTTAAAAATTTTCTCAATAGCTACGGCTATTCAGAAAAATTTATGCCTTGCATCTTATTCATCTCATTTGTTTCTTGAAAGAAAGTAATTATTAGAACTCCCCTTAGGTTATTAAATAGTAGGGAGGAATAAAAAAAGGGGGATGAAAACATCCCCCTTTCTTAAATTTAAGATAAGATTATTTGAGAATTGTAACCTTTCCAAGGTATTGATGTTCTTTACCATTAACATCACGCAAAATGAGCATCCAAGTGTAGGTGTCAGGAGGAACTAATTCTCCTGTATTGTTATAGCGTCCATTCCATCCACCTTTTTCTACTTCATACTTTTCAGTTCCTTTAGGATATTCAACAGTCTCAAATATAACTTGTCCCCAACGGTTGTAAATCCACAAATGATAATATTCAGGATTAATACCAATACCTTTAGGATACCAATAACCATTGTAGTCACTTCCCGGAGCAAATGCAGTTGGCGGATAAAATGTTTGTTGTTGTTCAATTGTAACGGTTTTCAGAGCTGTATCACTACAGGAATTAGCTGTTGCAATTAATTGTACAATGTATTCTCCAACATTTGCATAAGTATGATGTGGATTTTGAACAGAGTCAAGACTGGTATTACTAGTGTCTCCAAAACTCCACTGCCAATGATCAATGGTTGGTGTCGATTCATCAAAGAAATAAATAGTAGGTTCAAGGATACTGGTTATCTGAGGTGATGCTTGGAATTGTGCATCAGGTATCGGATAAACTCGTATCAAATTAGCTAAAGTAGTATCTGTTGAACAACCATAAGAAGATGTCAGGGTTAAAGTAACATCATAACTACCGGCATTTTGATAAGTATGTGTAGGTGTAGAATCATTTGATGTTTGCGTATTATCTCCAAAATTCCATAAATAAGTAGTAGGTAAGTCAGACTGATAAATCGTTGGTTCAAAGAAAACAGAAACCGGTTGGCAACCTGATGCCCCTGATAAAGAAATTAATCTTGGAGGTTCATGTACATAAACATGGGTACTGTCAGAAGCCGGAGGTGTTCCGCTATTATCATGAACAGTAACAATATATTCTGTCGTAGTATCCGGAGAAACAGTCAAAGAACTATCTGTAGTAACTATGGCAGAATCTCCCCATACAAATGTGTATGGACCTCCATCACCACCTGATACGCTTACATGAATGGTCGCAGATTCTCCTATACAAATATCTTGATCCGGAGTAATTGTTACAATTAATGGATTAACCATATTATCAATTGTAACTGAAGTAATTTCATAGCAACCATTGTCATCTGTAACAGTTACTGTATAAGTCCCGGCAGTAAGTCCTGTGTCAGTTGCTGTGTATTGATCATTACTCCAGTGATAATTGTAAGGAGGTGTACCTCCTGAAGCAGATACTGTGGCTGATCCATTTGCTTGGTAATTAGTACTATTTACAGTTGATGTTGATAAAACTAACGGTGTTGGTTCATCAATTGTAACTGAGTCTATAGTAGAGCAATCATGAGCATCGATTACAGTTACCGAATAAGTTCCGGCAGTTAACCCTGTTGCTGTATCTGTTGTTTGAGTAGGTGATGTATTCCAAGTATAAGTATAAGGTGATGTTCCGCCTGAAGCAGATACCATTGCAACACCATCTGATCCGCCATTACAACTAACATCGTTATGGTCAACGGTTGTTGTTAATTCTGTTGGTTGAGTTAACAAAACATTATCTGTTGCTCTACAACCAAGATTGTCGGTTACAGTTACAGTTATAATTCCTGCACATAATCCTGTAGCTGTGTCAGTTGTTGCATCGGTATTGTTTGTTGCCGATCCGCCTGTCCAAACATAATCATATGGTCCGGTAGTTGTAGTTGTTATTGTGGCAATAGCAGACCCATCGCAAGCACCATTACATGATATATTTGTCGTTGAAGTTATTTCAATTGTAGGAGCACCTTCATCTTCAACATTAATTGTTTCTATATGAGTACATGAGTTGGCATCAGTAATAGTTACTATATAAGTTCCTGCCGGAATATTAGTGATTGAATCTGCTGTTACTGTTGTATCATTCCAAGAATAAGTATAACCTGGTGTTGCACCGGAAACACTTACTGATGCATCACCGTCAGAATGACCACAACTAGCATTGTCATGATCTTGCGAAACAGAAAATGCGGAGGGCTCACTAATTGTAACTGAAGCAGTTTCAGAACAACCGTTGGCATCTGTTACTGTTACGGAATAATCTCCGGCAGTAAGTCCTGTATCGGTTGCTGTATTTTGATCATTACTCCAATGATAATTATAAGGTGTTGTTCCTCCTGAAGCAGATACTGTTGCTGTACCATCTTTCCCACCATTACAACTAACATTTTTCTGGGTAGTACTTAATGTCAATTGATCCGGTTCACTGACATGTATATTTTTTTGTGTAATCGTACATCCATTCTCATCAGTAATTGTTAGATCATAATCTCCTGCTACAATATCTACTAAATTTGTAGTTGTTTTACCATTTGACCACTTATAAGTTAATGTACCTGTTCCTCCTGAAGCATCTGTTTCTATTTTCCCTGTTGCACTACCATAACAAGTAACATTGGTTACAGTATTTGTATTTGTTATTGCTGTTGGTTCATTGACGGTAATTGTATCAAAGTTAGAACATCCTCCTTGATCAGTAATAGTTACAATGTAGTCTCCGCCGGATAAGCCGGTTATAGTGTTTGTCGTATCACTGGTGTTATTTGAAGTGTTATTAGACCAATCATAAGTGTAAGGCGGATTATTACCTGAGATAGTAACAGTTGCATTACCGGAGTTATCTCCATGACAAGATAGATCTGTTGCGGCATCTGAATCGATATCTATTCCGACAACGGTTACCGAAACAGAGGTATCATAAGTACACCCAAACTCATCTGTCATTGTATAGGTGTAGTTTTGAGTGCCGGTAGATGTTGGAGAAGCCATACCCGGATTTCCGTTTCCTATAGTGCCATTTCCTGACCATGTTTCATTATCAATATTAGGTGTAAATCCCCACATAACAGGGTAAATTGATGAATCAAATGTAATACTCCAAGAAAAAAGATAACCATTATCTTGACTTTCGTGATCAGTAATTGTAATTATCCATCTTCCATTTAGTTCACAGCCATCCAAATCACTCCAACTACCATTTGCCTGATATGTACCTGCATTAGCTTGGTATAATTTACCACCTAACAGACCACTACCACTCTCACTTTCATGACCTTCGGCATCTGTATATGTGTCCATGTAAGTCCAATTACTATCATCATCAAGATAACCATTTGTAGAAGTTGGTGAAAAACAATAATCGTAACCGGTTCCCGGGTCATGGTTTTGTGTACTGTCATCTACAGGTAAACCTGCGGCAATAGGTTCTCCTAAAAATGTACCACCACCATCATTTGAGTGATGAAATAGATTCATTCTTTGTCCGCTTGGACAAGTAATATTTATTTCTAAATCACCCATGAATGAATGTTCCATATTCAGACAGATAGAGAGAATATCATTTGCAGCACTTCCTATTGTTTGGCCGGGATTGAAGTCTTCAAAAACTAAGGCAGATGTATATGAAGTTCCATTGCCATCAGGTAAGAAAGTGGTGTCTGTTAGTTGTTCAGAGGGGGTACTTACCCACGGTGTTGGTGTTACAGTAGTACTTAAAGTAATCGTATCACCTGTACAGATAGTATCATCGGATGCTTTTACATTTGAAAATACGGGGGTTGTTGAGACTCTAACCCTTAATCCTAAATCGTCTGTGTTAGAGCAACCATTTGAGTCGATTACTGTTAAGTCAATATCATATCCACCTCCGTTAGGAAAAACATGTGTTACGGTTTTTCCTGTATCTGTTGTACCATCATCAAAGTCCCATATAAATGTAGAAGTAGCATCATCTTGGTGGTAACGCGTATCATTTTCGGGATAAACTCCTTTAGCAGAAAATGTAACGGATGTTCCTTGACAAATATCTATATATCCGGAATTTGAGGCAGGCGTAGTGTAGTCCAAATCTGATTGTACTATCTGACAAGGATAGGCACAACTGATTGCTGCTGCCCAACCGGTATCACTGGCATCACCATCTGATGTCCAGTGGAAAGTTAGGCAAGACGATCCATTTGAACTGGCAATTGTTCCTACATGAATATTTCCCCAATAATTATCAAGCAGACTGTCAGGATTAGTTGAACTGCCATTATAGACAGATAAAGAATCGGGTGCATCATCTGTCCAAAAATAATCAAAATCTAATCGAATGATTTTTCCGGAGTCGGCACAAAGCGTAACAGTATAATCATCGTTATCATCATAATAACCGGTAGATCCTCCATCATCGTAAAACATACCACTGCATCGTATGTATGTATTACCATCAGCTGTGTCAGTGAGATAAATATCTTGTGAAAAAGAAAGGATGTATAAAGATATAAATGCAATAAATAATGATATTTTTTTCATAACGGTATTTATTTTAGATTATTATATTCTTATTTTTAAATTAAATTCAAAATTATTTTTTTTAATTATAGATTTTTCGATAAAACCAAAGATATCATCAGTTTTTGTTGATTGTTGGAGCTTTCTTTGGTTGCTAATTGTGTTAATATGAGTAAGTGTAGAACTGATAAATTCTTTTCTCATAATAAAACTAGCTTTTTTTAGTTTTACTTGTCCTGCTTTTTCCATGCTGCCAAAGATAAGTATTTCATCTGAATCAGGCAAATGACTGAATCCGTGATTAAATTTATCATTCTGATTATCTCCATTAAATGTAAAGGGCGTTGGTAGAAATATTTTTGTTTTGGGGCAAGCCGTAATTTTTGTTGTGAAAATATCTTTATAGTTCTGATTATTAGTTAGAAATAGTATTTTATATCCACTTTTTTTTGTTGGTATTTGCAGTAATAAATTGGTATTTATAACATAGCTGGGGAAAAACCATTTATGGTGTTGATAACTTGTTGATAACTTTTTAAGTCGTGCTTCTTTTTCGTGGAGGTATTGATATGAAAAATCGGCTTTAAGTTCTTCTTTAATCGTGATAGGATGTTTTTTTGTCTTCTTATTCAGTTTGTTGCCGAAAAAATATTTTGTTGTTAAACTTGCCGAAGATGTTCTTGTTATATTGTGATAGTGTATTGATTTTTTTTCGTTTGATAAGCTGTTGTTGTCAAATTTACGGAAATAAGTGACATTATTGTTGATTTCTTTTGGAGTAAACGGTGCTTTTAATGTTTCGTATTCGTTTGTTTTATCTGTATGAAAATCAGTAGGGACCAATTTTTGAGCCGGTTGCCGTATTATATCATTAGCAATGTTTTTTATATTAGCTACAGTATTAGTGTTAGTAATATTATTTACCCGGATCATTAAATGAAAATTTTTTCCTTGTGTTGAAGGAACGAAATCATTTTAAAAAGGTTGCTTGAAAATTGGATTATTTTTCATTTTTTCTGTTAAAGTATGGTTAATTGAAGTTTTTATTTCTTTTAGTTTTTGTATATTAACAATATGAGAAGATGTTATATGTTCGTACCGTTACAATACATACCTGCGGAAGCGGGTATCTTGTTCAGTAGAGCAGTTAGTTTGAGATTTTCCAATCGAGTTGGGAATGTGCTAATAGTTTTTATTTGTAAATGTATATATCGGTGATTGGTAGCGTGTTATGATTATATAAGGTTTAGTAGTTAATCTTGGAAAACTGGTCGCTGGATCCAATAACTTTAAATTCCGTACGGCGATTTTTGGCTCTGCCTTCAGGATTATCAGACCCATCAGGATTTTTATTTGGGGCAATGGGCTTAGATTCGCCGTAACCTTTAGCTATAAGGCGGGCAGGGTCAATTCCTTTTTCTTTGGTTAGGTAATTAACAACACTTTCTGCCCGTTTTTGCGAGAGTTTTTGGTTGTAATCGTCATTCCCTTTGCTGTCGGTGTGAGAGCTGAGTTCAACAATTAGTTTAGGATTATCCCGTAGGATGGGATAAAGTGTGCTGTCAATCGTTGCTTTGGCTTCTTCGGTTAAATCCCATTTATCAAATTCATAATAGATATTATCTAAGATGATGGCTTGCATCGGAATTTTCTTTAGTTTAATGTCTTGATTCAAAGTGTCGGATTGTTCAATATTAGCTGTAGATAGTGTGGCAATGCCATTAAAATAACCGTCTTTTTCGGCAACCAAGCGGTAATGATTTCCTTGCTCTAAACGAAAGTGGTAATAACCATCCGGTTTGGTTGTGTATGATTTGATGAAGAAGTATATTTCTTTCCCGTTTTCAGATGAAATCAAATATAAAGAAACTTTTGCAGAATCTAGAAAAATGGTGGAATCCGTTTCGGTGCCTTTTACGGCAAATGATTTTGAAATACTGTCGGTAGATGAAAATTGAATAGAGTCGGTAGATGTGGTTAGTGAGGAGTCTTTTGATAATGAGTCGTTTGTTGTGGGTAGTGTTGGTGGATTGAGAATCCTATTGATGGTATCTTTGTTGGTTGTTTGATATTTTGTGAAAATATTTCCTTGAAGCATGATATGAATGTATTGTGTCCACCGGAAATTATAGAGGTCGTCGCAACAGGTTGGATTTTTTAAGGCAATTCCACCTTTTCTGTTAGAGGTAAAAAATCCGGTTTCACGATTTTTGCTAATTGTAAAATACAAATCGTCTGCCTCGGAATTAATAGGGTAACCAACATTTTCAGGAGGTGTCCATTTGTTGACTTCTCCGGTAGATTTATAAATATCCAATCCGCCTAAACCCGGATAACCATCGGAACTAAAATAAAGGGTATGTGTTTCCACATCAAAATAAGGTGTTGTCTCGTTACCAACCGTATTGATTTTGCTGCCGACTTTTCGTGGTTTGGAATATTTATTTCGTGATTGGTCATATAAGAAATACCAGATATCTGTTCCGCCTTTACCACCGGGGCGATCGCTAACAAAATAAACTATTTCAAGATTCTTTTTTGATTCGATGCCTACTGTTGGCATCGTTGAAGTATAAAACGGGTCGTTGATAGGCGGGTTTAATTTTACCGGTTCAGACCAAGTATTTTCTTTTTTTGTGCTGACGAAAATTTGACTAATGATTTTTCCTGCTTTATTTTTTGTTGTTTTTGTAAAATAAAAACGATTGCCGTCAGGCGAAAAAGCACCGTTGGCAACATTTGATTCAGGGTCATTAAATGGTCCTTGAAATTCGCCGGTGGTTTTCCAATGCCCATCTTTACCTGTTGCAACATAGAATTTGCGGACAGGAATTTTTACGGAAGTATCGTTCAAAGTATAATATTCTAACTTATTGGTTCTTAGTGATGAATATAAGATTTCGTTATTAGATAAAGAAACGGGGGCTGCTTCAATATGGGCTTTATTAACCGAAGTATCTAAATGATAAATAATGACTTTTGAAGCGGAATCCTTAATTGCAGGGGCTATCTCACAAGCTTTTAGCATCGCTTTGGTCATTTTTTTGAAATATTTCTCATTTTTGATAGAGGCAGATCTCGATTCTTTTTTAAATTGTTGAAATGCTTCTTTGGCTTTTTTGTATTTGCCTTGTTGCATAAGCATTTGTCCCGAATAAAAAAGTGAAGTTATATATTTGGAACTGTTTTCGTCATAGCATTTACGGTAGAGTGTTTCCGCATTTTCGTAATCACGGGCTTTACGATAACATTCTGCTAACCGGAATGTTATTTTAATGTTGTCCGGATTAGCATTGAGAAATGTTTGGTATAAGTCGATAGCGGTGTAAATGTCGCCCATATCTTCAGCAGTTCTTGCCATTTTCTTGATATGTCCGGGTGAAGCATAGCTTTTTTTTTCACCTTGTGAGAATCCTGATAGCGTAATACCAAGGAAAATGAAAGTCAATATGTGTATTTTAATACCGGTCACAAGGCAATGAAATTTTATGAATGAATGAAGCCATATTGGTATAAATTAAACTGAACTCAAGTGCACCTTTTCCGTTTGTGGCAAGTTTTAGGTGCGAAATGTTGTAATCGTAACTCAGTCCGACATTGAAGTTTTTAAATTTTAGTCCGATAATACCGATGATAGCATCCATTCGGAGGTTAAATCCGTCACGATACAACAAACCGCCATAAACAGATTTTATTTTTAAGTTGTTTTCCGATAATTTCATATCGGCGTTTGTGCCAAGCAAAAATTCGTTGGCATTTTTGTGCAACATATATATAAGGTGTGGTTCAAGTGACCATTTTTCGTTTAGAGGATAAACACCGCCGCCATATAATACTGTCCGCAACGGCAAATGATTATCTTCGCTCAAAAAACTCTGTTTTGGGTTATTGATGTGAAAAAAAGAAATGGCTGCCATTGGTTTTAATTTCCCGAATTCTCCATTCCATGCTCCACCAAGATTAATATCCAAATAGGATAAATTTTCGTTCAAATTGTTTTCTCCTGAGGGGAATTGTCCATTAAATTTACCAATTCCGGGGTCGTATTGGTCGGGGAAAGTTAATCCGTCCTTATTGAAGTTGCTAAAGACATATCCGGGTTGAATGCCAATGTGAATTTCATTAGTACCAATTAATTTATGATATGCTGCCGATAAATAAATTTTATTGACAGTTAAATTAGCATATCCCGAATTATCATTGACAATATAAATGCCACCACCAAAATCCTGATAAAATAATTTGAACTTACGGTCGTAACCTGCCGAGACGGTATTATATGGTATGGCAATGGACCGCCATTGTGTACGGTAATTATTGCTAACACGCCAATCTCCTGTAAAAAGTCCTGTAAATGAGGGCGAAACGGAAAGCGGTGAATTGTAAAATTGAGAGAAATGAATATCTTGCCCGTAAATTTTCTCTGAACTAATTAATAGTGTGATAATTAGTATAAAAAAAGATATTTTTCGCAACCAAATCATAAGTAAGGCAAAAGTAATAAAAAAATTAAAATGACTGTATATGTAAAAAAAATTGTAACTTCGTGATGAAATTTTTGATTCTGATGAATTTAAATAAAATACTGTTATTTCTGTCCTTATTATTTGGTTTTGAGCAAATTCAGGCACAGGTGACGGCTGATTTTTCAGCTGATACAACTGCCGGTTGCGATCCGTTAGTTGTTTCTTTTACTGATGAGTCCTCAGGCAATATTGCTTCGTGGCAATGGTCGTTTAGTGATGGGCAGAGTTCTGAATTGCAGAACCCGACAATGACATTTACAGGAGAAGGGTATTATTCGGTAACCTTAGTTGTTACCGAAGATGGAACAGGTGATACCGATACAATGACAGTAGCAGATATGATACATGTGGTAGCCAATCCGCATGCTTCATTTCAGGTAGGTGATAATAATACGGGATGTATTCCTTTGGATGTGGATTTTACCGACTTGTCCACTAGTAACGATGGGGATATTACCTCTTGGTCGTGGGATATGGGTGACGGTTCAATTTTATCTGACCAAAATCCTACACATACTTATACTTCTTCCGGAATATATAATGTCCATTTACAGGTAACCACCGAATATGGTTGTGTGGATGATACTACGATAAATAATGCTGTGCATGCATCTACTGTGCCTGATATTCAGATTGATGCAGATATTACACAATACTGTTCCGTACCGGTAGATATTCATTTTACGAATAATTCTACGGGGAGTGCGACACAAACAGATTTTTCTTGGAGTTTTGGTGATGGTAATACTTCTACCGATGAGAATCCGGTAAATACTTATACTGACTTGGGAACTTATGATGTTTCGTTGACTGTTACCGATGAATATGGTTGTTCCAATTCTGATACTTTTCCGGACTTTATTCAACTTAATCAGGTTGTTGCTGCCTTTGTAACCAACCCTGTAGATACAGTTTGTTTGGGTAGTGAGACACAGTTTATTAACCAATCCGGAATTTACTGTAACTGGGATTTTGGCGATGGAACCGGTATGAACCATGTGACGGAAGATACGGTAGTACATACCTATACCCAATCCGGATTATATACTGTAACCTTGATTGCCGCTCCGGGTGATCCTTGTGCCGATACCATTACCAAAGACATTTTTGTTCAACGGGTTACGGCCGGCTTTACAGCCGATAAGACCAAAGATTGTAAAGTGCCTTTTACGGTACATTTCGTCAATCAGTCATCTTCAAATGTCGTATCATGGAGTTGGGATTTTGGCGATACTACCTATTCCACACAACAAAATCCATCCAATACCTATGATTCTCTTGGTGATTATGATGTGTCATTGACTGTTACAACATCAGCAGGATGTTCAGCTGATGTTAAGTTATCTGATTATATTCAGATTCATCCGCCGGTGGTTGATTTTGTTGTCGATCCACCTGGTGGTGGATGTGTGCCGCTTACCTTATTTTTCCAAGACAGTAGCACAACATCAATACATGATACTGCTTGGCAATGGCATTTTGATGGTGGCGTGCCCGATACTGCTATAACCGATACGGTTTCAGTTGTTTATAATTCTGCAGGAGCATTTGCAGTAACATTGACTATTGTTAATGATTCCGGTTGTGCGGCGACAATTGTTGATTCTGTCCGTGTTGGATCACATCAGACGCCAAATTTTATTCAAACGCACGATACTATTTGTGCTTCGGACTCAATGAGCTTTTTAAATTTAAGCTTTAATGCTGATTTGATTGACAGCAATTTTTGGTACACAATTCCAATTGATTCTACAGGTGAACCGGGCGATACGAATTTAATTTCTACGGAAGAGTCGTTAAATGAATACTATGTTTATCATGATGGCATTGTCTCAGATACAGGACTTTTTAATGTAATGTTAGTTACAGATTACTATGGTTGTAAAGATACGCTCTATGTTGATTCTGCACTTTATGTTCACGGACCGATTTTAAAACATATTTATTCTACATTTAGTTGCGATACGCTTTATTCTGTTACTTTTATTGCAGACATTGAAGATGGTATTAATTGGGATTGGGATTTTGGTGATGGTGATACCATAATGTACTCCGTAGAAGATACAATAACCCATGTTTATGATACGGCAGGAACTTTTTGGGTAAAGGTGAATGTTCATAATGATAGTACCGGCTGCGATTATCTGGATAGTACTAAAATACAGGTTACTAATGTACAGGCAATATTAACAATGCCGCATAAGAACTGTAACAGAGATACCGTATTGCTGGATGGCTCTAATTCTATAGATGCCAATTCTTATTATTTTGATTTTGGCGATGGTGGAAACTCAGGATGGGGATCGGCATCATCCAATATCCACACCTTTGGAGCGGATACTTTTTTTGTTTCTCTAATTGTTAAAGATATTCATATGTGTACGGATACAGCTACGGATACCTTGTATTCTGTCCAACCGGTTGCCATAATAAATATTGATACTTCTAACGGATGTACACCGTTGCCGGTTAGTTTTAATGCTGATTCTTCCAACTCGGATTTTGGCATATCTTCTTATTATTGGCATTTTTCGGATGATGGCAGTAGCTCTTATGATACTACTTTAACACATATCTTTACAAGAGAAGGTACTTTTACTGTGAGATTGATTGTTCACGATAGTTTAGGGTGTTATGATTGGGCTACGCAATCAATTAAAGTTTATCAAGCACATGCTAAAATTATTCCGGAGGATACTACCTTATGTAGGGGAATTCCTGTTTCATTTTATGGGAATGACACAACCTATGCTTATCAGTGGGCCTTTGGAAATAACCAAACTGCTTCGGGGGATACTGTTTCGGTAACATATAACACAGATTCTTCTTTTGTCGTTCAACAGGTTGCCACAGATACGCATGGATGTATAGATACGGCTTATCAGAATGTGGATGTACAAGGTGTAGATATTGTTTTGAATGTAATTGATACCAATATCTCTTGTTATGTAACAACACCACTGACCGATGCTTATATTCAAAATCAAACAGATACGATTTACGGAACACAGTGGTTATGGAATTTTGGAGATAGTGTGTTTTCAACCAATTACAATCCGGGGCATTATTATAGTTCTCCCGATATTTTTCATGTATCGTTACAGGCAACTACTGCTTATGGTTGTGTAGATAACGATTCGGTGTGGTTAAATGTTTTTGGTCCTTATGCTGTTTTAGAGATTCCACACGATACCTTTTGCAAGGGTGAGCAGTTTACCATTTCGCTGAACGATACGATGAATGTAGAATATATTAACGGAACATTTGGTGATGGCAATGCATTTACTTATGTGCCGTATGACTATGCCTATTCAACAACAGGTATGATGGATATTGATATTAATTTATATTCCGAGAGCTCACATCAATGTGGAATGACTCTGCACGACAGCGTTTATGTTATTCGGGTTAATGCTTATTTTAGTGTCTATGATAGCAGCGATGATACAGCTCGTTGTGCATCATTGACAGTAAACTTTACAGACACTTCACAAGGAGCGAATACTTGGCATTGGGATTTTGGTGACGGAGATACTTATTCGGGTGAAACGCCACCGGCACATACCTATCAAAATTCAGGTGTACAAGACCAAACTTATACGATACGGTTGGCAATTGCCGACCAAAATGGTTGTGTCGATACAGCTGAACATCAAGTGATTGTTTATGGGACACCCGAGATTAGTGTCTCTCCCGACCAGTTTATTTGTAAAGGCGATTCGGTACAATTACAAGCTACGGCAAATGCGTCCGGAGGAAGTCCATATTTTATTTGGTCGCCTCCCGGCGGTTTGAGTGATACATCTGTTTATAATCCGTATGCATTTCCTGATACTTCAACACTTTATAATGTGACGGTATATTCTCAACATAACTGTTCTAATCAGGATTCTGTGATGATTACAGTTCAAAATGCACCGTCTGTAACTTATAGTCCGGATACAACAATTATGATTGGTAATACTGCCGATTTGTTTATCTATGCCGACCAACCGAATGTTACATTTAACTGGACACCAGACTACGGGTTGAACTGTACAAATTGTACAAATGTATATGCACAACCTTTGGAAACAACCATTTATCAGGTTTCTTATGAAGATAGTGCCGGATGTTTCTTGAAAAATGTGAACATTACTGTTTTTGTAGATGAAAGATATACCATTGATGTCCCTACGGCATTTACGCCAAACGGCGATGGTAAAAATGATGTGGTATATGTAAAGGGGTGGGGAATTAAAAATTTATTGGAATTTTCAATTTATAACCGTTGGGGTGAGAAAATTTTTACAACTGATGATATTAACCAAGGTTGGGATGGTACCTTTAAAGGTAAACCGCAAAATATTGATACATATGTGTATTATGTCAAAGGTGAGTTATACAGCGGTAAAGAAGTCGCAAAAAAAGGAACGATTAATTTATTCCGGTAGTTTCTTAGTCTCAAAAATTTACGGAATTTTCTGCAATTAATATTTGAGAAAAAATATTGCTGTTTTTATAAAAGTTCTTATCTTTGCGG
>JALTEO010000402.1 GCA_027073875.1 Bacteroidales bacterium | reverse complement strand
TCATCAGAACCTGCACCTCAGCACCATCGGCTTTCAACAAACGCACTAAATACGGGATTTTATAAGCAGCAATGCCACCTGTAATACCAATAATAATTTTTTTCCCTTTTAGCATGACGTTTTGTTAGGGCAAGATTAAAATGCCCGATTAAAATTCGGTAGCAATCTCTTTATGCGGATTCCTGATATAGGTTTGTTCATTCAGAAATTCATGAATAGCCAACAATGTAGGCTTGGGAAGACGCTCATAATATTTTGCAATCTCAATCTGTTCGCGGTTCTCAAAAACTTCTTCCAGATTATCAGTAGATGTTGTGAATTCGGAAACTTTCTGATCCAGTTCCTGTTTTAAATCAGCAGCAATTTGATTAGCTCTTTTTGACAATACAACTACTGTTTCGTAAATATTCCCGGTTTGCTCGTAAAATTTGTCTTTTTGACGGGTTACCGCCGTGGTTTCGGTTTTAATCTTTTTAAAGTCCATGTGTCGTTATAATTATATTTGTTTTTTTGCTTTTTCATTCAGGGGTTTCAATTCTTTCAAATATTTACTATCCGGATAAAGGTAATAAATATTGTTGTATGCTTCAATCATTTTTTCAAAGCGTTCCTTTTGTTTCGAGGGAATACTCTTTTGTGCATATTCAAAATAGGTTTTGGCAATGTAATAAAGGTACATCTCTTTGTTATCGGTATCCGGATAATCGTTCATCAAATTCTCAAAGGAGGTAATGGCAGCCTGGTAACTTCCCATTTTATAATACAACAGGGCCACCCGATAAGCTTTATCTTCCAGTTTCTTATGCAACTGGGTCATCAGTTGTGTAGCTTTTTCAACTTTTGAGCTCTTGGGATAACGATCAATAAAAGACTGTAAATCACTCAATGCGGTGTAAGTGGTAGTTTGGTCAAGTTCCGGACGGGGTGAGTCGAGGAAAGTACAATAGGCCTGCAAAAAACTTGCTTCTTCGGCATGTTCTCCCTTGGGATACATTTGTTGATATTGCTTAAAATAATAGCTAGCCAACTGATAATCTTTCATTTGGAAATAACAATTGGCCGTGTAATAGGTCAATTTTTCACCCTTTTCCGTCCCCTGATAGAAAGTTCTGAGCAGGTCGAAAAATTCCAGGGCTTTTCTAAAGTTACCACTTTCGTACAAATCCATTCCGGTTTGATACTTTAAAGTATTATCAGGACTTTTTAATACTTTATTATAACTTTTACAGCCGGATATAAATACAAATAAACCAGCAATTAACAATATTAAAGAGGCTCTTTTTAGCATGGCGCAAAATTATAATAAATTATTGAAGTACAAAACGAAAATCGGGGCACAATCGTATATAAAAACATTTTTTAAGATTTATTAATTTTAACTACATATTATTGCAAGCCCATTTTCTGACCATTTCATAAGGTCAGATGATAATTTTCATAAAATATAGGTTAAAATGAGAGTTAATTCCATACTTTTGCCCATTATAAAAAATAATTACCATTATGGACGTATTCGATAAATGTGA
>JALTEO010000401.1 GCA_027073875.1 Bacteroidales bacterium | reverse complement strand
TTTTTGCAAAGATAAAAAAAAGTATGAAATAATCCATACTTATGATAAGTTTATTATGCACGATAACATATTTAAAAATTAGTATTCTCCTATTAAGATCAAATAAATTATTTCCCAAAATCACTTATCATATACGGAAAAAATGTATTTTCGAGACTTTAAAAATTGACAACTAAACATCAACAATATGGAAAAGAAATTAATCGAATGCGTTCCGAATTTCAGTGAAGGTCGCGATATGACCATCATCAAGCAAATTACCGATGAAATAGAAAAAGTAGAAGGTGTCAAACTCCTCGATGTTGACCCGGGAAAAGCGACCAACCGCACAGTAGTAACCTTTGTAGGCGAACCCGAGCCGGTTTTGGAAGCGGCTTTTGTTGCCGTCAAAAAAGCAAGCGAAATTATTGATATGCGTAAACACCATGGCGAACATCCACGATTCGGTGCTACGGATGTTTGTCCGCTGGTACCGGTTTCCAATATCACCATGGAAGAAACCGTGGAATATGCCCGTAAGTTAGCTGAACGGATAGGAAATGAATTAAATATTCCTATTTATTGCTACGAGAATGCCGCTTTTGAAGAACCTCGTCGCAATTTGGCATATTGCCGTGCCGGCGAATACGAGGGCTTAGCAGAAAAATTGGCAAACCCGAAAATGAAACCCGACTTTGGTCCTGCCGAATTTAACGATTATGTCGCTAAAACCGGTGCTACTGCCGTAAGTGCCCGCGACTTTTTAGTTGCTTTTAATGTAAATTTGAATACCACTTCCACCCGTCGTGCCAATGCCATTGCCTTTGATGTGCGTGAACGCGGAAGGAAAAAACGCGAAGGCAATCCCATTACAGGCAAGCTCGTTAAAGACGAAAAAGGAAATCCTGTTTGGATTCCCGGTTCACTCAAAGCCGTAAAAGCTATCGGCTGGTATATTGAAGAATTTGGCATAGCTCAGATTTCAATGAACTTGACCAATATCAGCATTACCCCTGTTCATATTGCTTTCGATGAGGTTTGCAAAAAAGCCGATGCCCGCGGTATTCGTGTAACCGGATCTGAATTAGTCGGATTAATTCCATTGAAAGCCATGTTGGATGCCGGAAAATATTTTCTACGGAAACAAAACCGTTCCACGGGCGTATCGGACAAAGAACTGATAAAAATCGCCGTAAAATCAATGGGATTAGATGATTTGTACAAATTTAAGCCGGAAGAGAAAATTATAGAATATGTTCTGGAAGACAAGTCGAAAAAGAAACTGATTGATATGTCGTTGACCGGTTTTATGGAAGAAACGGCATCTGAATCACCTGCTCCCGGTGGCGGTTCCATTTCAGCATATATGGGAGCACTCGGTGCCGCACTGGCAACTATGGTAGCTAACTTGTCATCGCACAAACGCGGTTGGGACGACCGTTGGGAAGAATTTTCCGACTGGGCGGAGAAAGGCAAATATTATCACGATGCCCTGAACAAAATGGTAGATGAAGACACCAATGCTTTTAACAAGATTATGGATGCTTTCGGATTGCCTAAAAAAACCGAGGACGAAAAAGCCGCCCGTCAACAAGCCATAGCTGATGCCACAAAATTTGCTATTGAAGTGCCATTCCAAACCATGAAACTGGCTTATGAAAGTTTGGAAGTAATTAAAGCCATGGCAGAAATCGGGAATCCTAATTCGGTATCCGATGCCGGCGTTGGTGCTTTGGCTGTCCGCAGTGCCGTCATGGGTGCTCACCTGAATGTTAAGATTAATGCCGCCGGCGTAAAAAAAGACGAATGGCTGACAAAAATACTAAGCGAAGCACAAACTATTGAAGAAAAAACGATAGCAACAGAAAAAGAGATTTTGGCAATTGTGAATACTAAAATTGAAGAGTAGTCTTAAATTGCACCGATACAAAATGGAAGGAATTGACATATATTGAATTTGTAAGCAGTGGAAAGAAATAAACTCACTCTTCTGATTATCAGCAAATAAGATATTCTTTACATACTCCTTTGCTTTGATCAGGATAAACATTTTTCAGGATGACAAAATCAGAAATTACCGGCATCATTGCGAGGAGTCACAATGAAGCAATCTCATAACAAACGAATTGCCAGACTCATACTTTACTTGCCGGCAGCTTAAGTGAGGGCGTGTCTTTGAGACACACTCTCACTTAAGAAGATTTTTATTGCTTTGGCAATAAACCACACAAAAGGATTTCACAAAGGGACAAGCTGTGCGATAACAATGCCTAAAGTTTGGAGTGCCTAAATTTACAATTACGAATTATTAATTAGGAATTACGAATGCCTTTAGCATTAATTATTAATTGTCCCGTTAGGAACAGAACCTTTGTAACAACATAACAGACAGAAAACCAAGCACCGTAGGTGCGAAACATATTCGGTTAAGTTAATTTCTGAAATCGGTGTTCTCTAATTGATATTCGATATTAATATACGAGATAAACTGGGAAGGATTTCACAAAGGGACAAGCTGTGCGATAACAATGCCTAAAGTTTGGAGTGCCTAAATTTACAATTACGAATTATTAATTAGGAATTACGAATGCCTTTAGCATTAATTATTAATTGTCCCGTTAGGGACAGAACCTTTGTAACAACATAACAGACAGAAAACCAAGCACCGTAGGTGCGAAACATATTCGGTTAAGTTAATTTCTGATATCGGTGTTCTCTTTCCTTTTAGCATCGGTGTTGTTTCAAACAACACTGATGCTTTTTAAAATTCAACTTTCAAGAAAAAAACGGTGTCAACATAAACCTTTTTACTAATTTTGTTGTCTTTATATAAGCTGTAGTTTAATGAAACTTCGTTAATGAATATCCAAAAGAAAATAAAATCCAATATTCATAAAGCTAAAAATGACTTCCATCTGAAAGAACTGGTAAAAGGCAGTGCTATTGCTATGTTTTTTAGAGCATTAGCTATTCTTTCAGGTTATTTATTATTTTACCTGTTAGCCAAATATTACGGTGCCGAAGGTGTCGGTTTTTTTTCTACGGTTTGGACATTAATTATGGTTAGTGTCGTTTTCTCTAAATTAGGTTTTGACACATCAATTGTTAAATATATTGCAGAATTTTCCAGCAAGAACGAACCGCATAATGTTTCCGGAATTTATTTTAAATCCATCAACTTTATTACAATTTCAGGAATTCTGGTTACGCTCACAATGCTATTTTTTTCAAAAGACTTAAGCCAGATTTTCTTTAATTCCGAAACTTATGGAAAATATATTTTTTATTTATCGTTTGGGATTTTACCGTTGACTTTTCTCAATTTCAATGCTGAAACTCAAAAGGCATTAAAAAAAATTACGGTATATTCCATTTTACAAAACGGCAGTATTAATCTTTTCCTTTCATTTATTTTACTTGTGCTTGTTGTTTTTCAATGGACCACAGGATTAAACACAATTATCTATGCACTTTTGACGACCATCATTTTACTGATGTTTATTAGTTTTATTTTCACGGTTAAAAATATCGGCTATTCAAAACCATCTTCCCTTTTTCCGCTTACTAATCGTAAGATTCTGAAAACAACAATTCCTATGCTTCTGTCCAACTCCCTTTTTCTGATAATGAACTGGACTGACACCCTTATGCTAAGTGCCTTTAAGTCTGAAACAGATGTTGGCATCTACAACACCTCTTTAAAGATTGCATCGTTAACTACCATTGTATTGATTGGCATCAACACAATTGCTATGCCTAAATATGCTGAGCTTAAAAATGAATTGCTCCGTTTTCGGAAATTTGTCAAACAGACTACTTTTCTCATAATCTTATCTTCTTTGCCAATATTTTTGGGAATAGTATTTTTTCCCGATTATTTATTAAAAATATTCGGAAATGAGTTTGTTGGCGGTCAAACCACACTTCTGATATTGGCTACGGGTATGTTTTTTAGTGCCATATCCGGTTCTACCGTTCACATTCTAAATATGACAGGATACGAAAAGATTGTTCAAAATATTCTGCTTTTCAGTGCTGTTCTAAATTTTATATTAAACTTTATTTTGATTCCGCTTTACGGCATTTCAGGGGCAGCTATCGCCACTGCCACAACCACTATTTTTTGGAATCTGATTACACAGTGGTTTATCTATAAAAAATTTAAATTTGTAACTTTTCCGTTTATATAGCCAATGAATACCATACCTAATCTTTTCATTATAGGAGCCGCAAAAGCAGGAACAACTTCACTTTACTATCAACTGAAAACACATCCCGATATTTATTTTAGTCCGCTGAAGGAACCCAACTTTTTTTCAACTGATATTAAGATTGAGGATTTTACAGCCGCTTACAAAAAAAGAACTGTTTTTGTAGATGATTCCTATTTTAATAAAACGCCTCTCAAAGAATTGCAGCTCAGTTTTGTTAGAGACCTTTCACAATACAATCAACTTTTCAGGGAAAGGAATAATCAAAAAATAGTTGGTGAAGCAAGCACTTCTTATCTTTACTCAACGGAAGCCGCTAAAAACATTTTTTCGTTTAACCCTTCGGCTAAAATTATTGCGATCATTCGAAATCCGGTTAAACGCAGTTTTTCACACTATCAAATGGCTCTACGGTATGGATTTACGGCATTAGACTTTCGTAAAGCCATAGAAAATGACATAAAAAATCCCGTAAAGGGCTGGGGACAATCCGAATTGTTCATTGAGTTAAGTCTTTACCATAATCAACTGAAAAGATATTTTGACATTTTCCCTGAAAATCAGATAAAAGTTATTCTATTTGATAAACTTATAAATGAACCGGAAAAATCGTTTAATGAAATATGGCAATTTCTTTCGGTTGAACCCATAAATTTATCCAAGTTAATAGAGAAAAACACAGCGGAGATTCCCAGATTCTCTAAAGCGAATAAATTAGTTTCAGATATTGGAATAAAGCAAGTTATGGGAAAAATGCTTGGCAATAAAGCAAAACAAAAATTAAAGCCCTTATTTTTCGATAAAGGAGAAAAAACTATCA
The DNA here is from genome assembly GCA_027073875.1 of Bacteroidales bacterium. Lineage (GTDB taxonomy): Bacteria > Bacteroidota > Bacteroidia > Bacteroidales > JALTDM01 > JALTEO01. Next base: position 450 of record JALTEO010000401.1, on the reverse strand, counting down.
GCAAAAAGAACAAAGAATTTCTACTGCCATTTTTTGAAAAAGACTTACAAAAAACATCAAACCTCATCGGTATTGATTTAATGTATTGGCTTGATTCCTTTTAGCATCGGTATTATTCCGTACTTCGTTGGTTGAGACACCCGCCTGTGCGGGTATGTAGTACGGGTGCTTCGTAGAAAAAATACCGGCTTCTCGGACAAGTTTGAAGACACAAAAAAAGTAGAATAGAGATATTTCGCTTCGCTCAATATGACAAATAGTTCTGGTTTAAGGTGTCTCTGGGTTTTTTCTGTTTTGTTTTGTTTTGTCATTCTAAACGAAGTGAAGAATCTCATCAAACTAATCCGTTTATTGCGAGAAAGCACGACGAAGCAATCTCATAACAAAAACAAATTGCCTCGCAAACGCTCTCCATACCGCTCTGTTTTAGACAGATACATACATCATTAA
>JALTEO010000400.1 GCA_027073875.1 Bacteroidales bacterium | reverse complement strand
ATAGTACAAAATTACAATAAAAATTAGCAAAACTTTTATTTTTTTCAAGTTTTGCTAATTCTTGTGGAATCGTTCTGTTTCTAAGTGCCTTATAACGGTTTAAATATGGTGCGTGCCGCGTTTTGAAACAATTATTTTTAAGGTTACTACAATCTTGATTTTGTGTATAACTTCCATTTTTACAACTGATTGCGGCATGCACTATATTTTTAGTTAGAGCCTGTGTTTTATTCATTTAGTTCGTAATTTGTGCTTCTCCCACCTGGTTTTTCTTGTCTTAATATTCCTTTTTCTATTAAGTCTTTTATATCACGTAAAGCTGTATCCTGTGAACATTTTGTGATTTTTGCCCATTTCGATGTTTTAAGTTTTCCGTCAAAACCATCTAAAAGTTTGTTTAGCATTAAGCGTTGACGGCTGTTTAATTCCGTGTTTTTATGTTTGTCCCAGAAATCAGCTTTGTGTAATACTTTTTCAATGGTTTTCTCTGAATTTTTTAATGCACGATATAAACAATTTAAGAACCAAACTACCCATTCTGTTATATCAGCATCATGGTATTGAACTTTTTGTAAAGTATCGTAATATTGTTTTCTTTCAAGCATCATTTGGTTTGACAAACTGTAAAATCGCAAGGAACTATTCTCTGAACGGGCTAATAATAAGTCGGACATTGCCCTGGCTATACGCCCGTTACCATCATCAAAAGGATGTATTATTATAAACCAGAAATGAGCAATAGCTGACTTAATAACCATATCAATATCTGTATCGTTATTAAACCAGTCTAAAAATCTATCCATTTCAAATTTAACTTGTTTTACAGGTACCGCTTGATAATGTACTTTTTCTTTTCCCATAGCACCTGAAACAATTTGCATTTCATCTTTTCGATAACAAGCCACATCAATTTTATACATGCCACTTCTTCCCGTTGGGAAAAGAGCTGCATGCCAAGAAAATAATCTTTTTTCGTCAAGAGGTTTTTCATAGTTTTGAGTAGCATCAAGCAACATTTCAACAACACCTTCAACATTTCTGTCAGCATAAACCATGCCTGCATACTCAATTCCTAATTTTCTTGCAATTGAAGAGCGGACTTGCTCGTAATTTAAAAATTGACCTTCTATTTCAGATGATTTAACTACATCAAGCGTCAAAGTTGACAACATTGTTTCTTCTTTAATAGAAAAACCGAGTGCATTTATTTGGCCAAATATCTTACCTTGTAAATGTCTAAGTTTGCCCAATATAACTTGAATTTTCTTCTCATTCCAAGTAAAATTAGGCCAACTCTTATATTGATATATATATTTTGCCATACTATTTTTTTATTTTACTGCAAATATACATATTATTCTCCGCATAAATAAGGAAAAAATAACTTTTATTCTCCGCATTTGTCATTTCTTTCATTGGCTCTAACGTTTGTGTATAAACAATTACATATATCCACCCATATTGGCGGTGAATAAACATTTGCGGAGTACTGAACTTGCCGAAGTGTTTATATTTTTCTTTTATCATC
>JALTEO010000399.1 GCA_027073875.1 Bacteroidales bacterium | reverse complement strand
TACGCCTGAATTAACGGCACTCAACGTAAAAAAAGACAAGCTGAGACTTTCGGCAATAAGCTGAGCCAAGGTAGTTTTTCCAACGCCCGGAGGCCCCCATAATATCATTGAGGGAATATTTCCCGACTGCAACAGCCTACGAATGATTCCGTCTTTTCCAACTAATTCTTCCTGACCTACGTAATCATCAAGGTTTTGCGGACGTAATTGTTCTGCTAAGGGAACAGGCATACTCTTTTTGTTTAGAATACAAAAATAGTAGAATTATGGATAATAATTCCTTTGCGTTTTTTAACTTTAAAATTAAAGATTGTTTTGTATTTTCGCATGAACTAAAAAGATGCAATATGTTATTAAAAGTTTATCCCGAAAATCCAGCCCCAAAGCACATTCGTCAGATTATTCAAATTTTGGATAAAGGGGGCGTCATTATTTTCCCCACCGATTCCGTTTATGCCATGGGATGTAGTTTGTATCAGCACAAATCAGTGGATACCATTGCAAAAATTAAAGGTGTGAAAAAGGAAAATAACAACTTTTCTATTATTATTAACAACCTGAGTATGTTGTCGGAATATACTCGCCCGTTTGACAATCGAATTTTCAGGCTCATACGAAAAAATCTTCCGGGACCTTTTACTTTTATCTTCAATGCCAATAGTAAAGTGCCTAAACTTTTTCAAAGTAAAAAGAAAACCATCGGCATCCGGATGCCTAATAATCCAATTGTTGATGCCATTATTGAAGAACTTGGGCATCCTCTGCTCACTACTTCTATTCACGATGATGATGACGTGGTGGAATATACCACGGACCCGGAATTGATTTATGAGCGTTATAAAGAAAAGGTGGATTTGGTTATTGATGGTGGATATGGTGATAATGAAGCGTCAACAGTTGTTGATGTTACAACCGGAACGACGGAGATTTTACGTCAGGGAAAGGGAATTTTATCCGAATAAGAAATTTTTGAAAAAAAAGTTTGGAGTCTTTAAAAAAAGAGTATTTTTGCGCCTCCAAAAAGGTTGATTCGTTAGCTCAGTTGGTAGAGCATCTGCCTTTTAAGCAGAGGGTCCCGAGTTCGAGCCTCGGACGAGTCACAGAAAGTCTTCCCAATTTTGGGGAGACTTTTTGCTTTTTATAACCATAGGATTCTCCATTTCGTAAAGTATAGAAATAATTGACATCAAGCATGGAATCCATTAATTTTTTAGCAACTAATCAGTAATGAGCGCAGTCTAAAAAGGTAGATTTTTGTCAAAATCAAGGCGGAAGAAATTTTTGACCCTGAGTTAACTTATTGTTAATGAGGAGTCAAAAATTTTTGACAACGCAGAGTTTGGCAATAAAGAACCTTTTTAGACCAGACTCAGTAATTGAAAAGGAAATACTCTACTTTTGTAATTAAGAATTTGAAGATATGACAAAAGAAAAAAAATTTAGCGTTCAGTTTCTTGGAGCGGCAGGTACAGTTACCGGTTCCAAATATTTATTAACGGTAGGTAACTTTCACCTTTTGGTGGATAGCGG
>JALTEO010000398.1 GCA_027073875.1 Bacteroidales bacterium | reverse complement strand
GGCGAGATTATTACGAACAAGATATTTATAATATTGCTTTAAATTATCTTCTTCCTGCTAATGAATTTAATCCTGATAATGCCGAATTGAATTTTATGATTGGTAACTGTTATCTACATTCCATATATAAGGGCAAGGCATTAGAATATTTGAAAAAGTCGTTTGCGTTGGATCCTGAATTTTCAAAAGAAATACATTTTATGTTAGGGCAAGCATACCAGTATAATTACAAGTTTAAAGAAGCCAAAAAAGAGTACCACGAATACAAGATATCTTTATCGCCCAATGAATTATACGAAAAGACAGATTTAATAGAGAAAAAAATATCGGAATGCAATAATGGCATATTATTAATGGCTAATCCAACAGAAGGAATGGTTGTAAACTTAAAAAATATCAATTCCGAAGCTTCTGAATATGGTCCTGTTATTACTGCTGACGGTAAAACGATGTATTTTACTTCGCGACGCAAGGGTTCTACCGGAGGGAAACAAGACCTTAATGATTTTCAGCCATTTGAAGATATATATGTTACACATAAAAAAGGTTATCAGTGGGAAACTCCCAAGAATATAGGTCCACCTATTAATACACCAATGCATGATGCAACAGTTGGTATCTCTCCTGATGGACAAGAACTTTATATTTATCGTGGCAGTGTCAATGGCGGTGATATTTTTACCTCCAGACTTAGCGGAAATAAGTGGTCGGAACCGGTTGCTTTACCTGCACCAATCAATTCACCGGCTCACGAAAATTCGGCATCACTTTCTTCTGATAATAAGACACTTTATTTTGTTAGCGATAGGAAAGGTGGTTATGGGGGGCGTGATATTTATGTGGTATCACGCGATGAGAACGGTGTTTGGGGTGAAGCGAAAAATCTTGGTGATAAAATCAATACGAAATACAACGAAGATGGTGTATTTATTCATCCCGACGGGAAAACCCTTTATTTTAGCTCGGAGGGACACAATACGATGGGTGGCTACGATATTTTTTATTCGGTAAAAGATAAAAATGGAAACTGGACAGAACCGAAAAATATAGGATTTCCTATAAACTCTCCCGATGATGATATCTTTTTTGTGGTTACAGCCGATGGAAAACAAGGTTTTTATTCATCTGTTAGAAAAGATGGTACGGGTGGGAAGGATATTTTTGTTATTAATTTCCCAACGGGTGTTAAAAACAAGAATGACAAAGGGTTAGCTTTGTTGCAAGGGAAAATTACCGATAACCAAGGTAATCCTATACAAGCCGATATTGAAATTTACGATGCAGATGCCGATAAAAACATAGGTAACTATCACTCCGATAAAGAAACAGGAGAATATTTGATTTCGTTGCCGGCAGGAAAGGATTATGCTATGTTTGTTAAAAAAGATAATTATTTGTCTTATACCGAGAACTTTAATACCTCCAAACATTATGACTTTGGGAAAATAACGAAAAATATTAAGTTGCAATCTTTAAAAGCAGATGCTAAGACGATATTAAAAAATGTTTATTTTGACTATGCTAAAGCACTGTTGAAACCGGAATCATACGCTACGCTAAACCGTGTGGTGAAATTCTTGAAAGATAATCCTAGTGTTACGATTGAAATTTCCGGTCATACAGATAATATATCATCATTGGCAACCAATCAACCATTATCGGAAAACAGGGCTAAAGCAGTGATGAATTATTTGGCAAAAAATGGAATAGATAAATCACGAATGGTTGCAAAAGGATATGCTGATAAATTTCCTATAGCAGATAATAACACTGATGAAGGCAGAGCCAAAAACCGGCGGGTGGAATTGAAGATAATACATGAATAATTTTTTTAGATATGGCTCATTTTGCATATATTTAAGCCTTTATATTAATTATCTTGATAACGGGTTGGTATAAATCACAGAAAACAAATAGAAACTAAGATTTTTTAAAGAAATCTTAACTCACATTATTCATACAAGAACTTTGTGAATTGTATGAATGTGCGATGAATAAAGGGTTGGAAATGTGGGAAATCCCGATTAAGTAATACCAATAAAAAGAGGACACTACCGAGAACACTACTGACAAATTAGAAGTTTTGTAAATTTGCCGTTACCACCATTTCACACGACCATCAACAATTGTGAAAATGCGTTCATCTTTTTTACCATCTTTTTTAACAAGCCAAAGTAATGCATTACTCGGTACATTTTCAAAATGAAGCGGCTTATCTCCTTTTGCAATTTTTGATGACAATTTTACCCACTTATCATTCCAATAAAATAGTTCATATTCCGCCCCATCTTTAAAACTTGCTTTCTCAATTTCATCGGTGGTTAGTTTTGTAACTTTTTTAGTTGTTGAATATAAATCAATATTTATTGTATTTATTGTATCTGCCACATTTTCTGATATTGAACCATCATTATTTAAAATAAACTGATTGCCTGCAACGATATACTTGCCATTTTTGTAATACACAGGTAAATAGGCAATATCTTTTCCCATATCGGTAAAAGTTGCTACATTATTACTGTCAATTGTCCCCCAGTGAATTGCTTTCCATTCACCTGAATTAAATACATATAGGTATGCATAATCACAACTGTCCGGTTTCTCACGCGTTAAAGGTAAAACAACATCAACGACATCAATATAATCTTTCGTAACATCAATGTAATGCGCCCCTGATAACCAACCCGGAATATCTTCATAATCAGGAGCTATCATTGCTAAGCTGTTTTTCTGACGGCTAAATGTTTTACGATAAACTTTTGCTTTTTTGTTTTCCAACTTATAATCATACGGATTTTTTTCACCTCCCATAAAAATTACAACTTTGCCTTCTTTTGTAAGCGTTGCATTCCAAGCATGATTGTTTCCTGTATTTGGCCAAGCCGGTGTATAGTCGCTCATTACAGGTATCCCTTGAGAACGCATTGCATAAATTGCAAGGTTTGTCATATCTTCGCATCTACCCATCTTATAGTCGAGCATTTGGCTTAACCCTAAATCGGTTGGATGACGATAAAAACGAGAATCGAAACTAAACCAAGAATGTATTTCTGAATTTATTTTGGAACAAGCTTCAATCGGGTCGCTACTATCCTTCACAGAATCTTCAACCCATGCATATCTATCAAACAGTTGTTTTCGCCAATTTTCAAGTGGTTCATTACTAGAACGGTAAGGTAACACATATTCACAAAACTCATCAAAAGTTAATTGCTTTGCCCAAGGTTTTTTCCATGCTTCAAAAGCGAGGTCAATATTTTCAATTAAAAAATCAGCTTTAATCGTATAAATATCAAAAATTAATGTGTCTCTTGTGTAATCTATGGGACCAATAATATTTTCGATAGAATCCCAAGCGGCAACCATAGCATTATAGTCTTTATAATCAAGCACATTAAATTTTACTCTGGCACCTGTTGTATCAACTAATTTTGCTTTTGCATAACACTGCCCTTCCATATTTTCAATTAAAAAATAAGCGGCTTTTAATTTTTGTTCATCATTAATTTCTTTGTAATGATTTATTACTTTCTCTAACTCAACTTTATTTTGTTTTGCCGAATCTAAAACAGTTTGCACCGCATCCGGAATTGAACTTGTATATTGCTTACAAGAAAACATTGTTGAAATAATGGCAATAATAAAAATGTAGTTTTTCATTGATTCTGAATTTCCCACGAAAGTAATAATCTATCTTTGCATTAAACCGTTAAGTTCATAAAAAGTTTTCAACAAAAAAGAATAAGTCTCTATATAAGAAAACTTTGCACAGTTATTGCATACTTTATCCATGTTGCCACACGATTGTATCGTGTGGTTTCTTGTTTTTCCCGTCATTTCGACCAAAGGGGGAAATCTCAATAGTAGAACAGATTGCCACGCTTTCTAAATTCGTTTGCAAAGACGGTTTTTTTGAAATCTTTTTCCGTTTCCACGCTATTCATCCCTCGGAAAAATATAAGAATTATTAGAAGTCCCATTAAAATATTTTGTGATATTTGTAAAAACTTTCGGAAATGGAAACAATCATCAACTATCAAGATATTCCTTTGAGATACAATATTTTAGGTAAAGGAACGCCTTTAGTTTTGTTGCATGGTTATCTTGAATCCATTGCCGTATGGGGTAGTTTCTCAGAAAAATTGGCTGAAAACTTTCAGGTAATCAGTATTGATTTATTAGGTCATGGCAAAACCGGAATTCTCGGCGAAACCCATACCATGCAACAAATGGCACAAGCAGTCAACCATGTTCTAAATCATCTGCACCTTTCCGGTGTTCATCTCTTGGGACATTCCATGGGTGGTTATGTTGCTTTACGCTATGCTCACGACTATCCGAAAACAATAAAAAGTCTAATTCTACTCCATTCCTCTGCCAAAGCCGATACACAGGATAAAAAAGTAGCTCGTCAACGCATTATAGAACTTATCCTCAATGGCAAAAAAGAAATGGTTACCGGTCAACATGTTCCGGAAACTTTTGCACCGGAGAATATTCCTAAATTTGTACACCGGATTGAGCAACTAAAAAAAATTGCTTCCGAAACACCGGAAAAGGGGATTATTGCAGCTCTTAACGGGATGAAAGAACGAACAGACTTTACCGATTTTTTAAGTAAATCAGTCTTCCCCGTATTAATGATTGCAGGAGAAAAAGATAATTTCATTCCTTTCTCCGTATCTAAAGCACATTTTGAGCTTTCCGACAACATTACTCCTTGCATCTTGAAAAATTCAGGACATATGGGATTTATCGAAGAAGAAGATAAGACAATAGAAACAATTACAGAATTCTTAAACAAAGTAAATTCTATAACTTAACTAACTTTATGCTTAAACATCTTTCCATAAAAAACTTTGTTCTTATTGACAATATTGATGTTGATTTTCATTCCGGATTTAGTGTTGTTACAGGAGAAACAGGTGCCGGAAAATCCATTTTCTTAGGTGCACTCTCATTACTTCTCGGCAACAGAGCATCGGGAAAAATCAACAAAGTGGAAAGCGAGAAAACCATTTTAGAGGCCACTTTTACGATTAAAAATTTTCATCTAAAATCCCTTTTTGAAGAAAATAATTTAGACTATGCCGATGAAACAATTATCCGTCGGGAAATTTTACCAAACGGGAAAACCCGTGGATTTGTCAACGATACACCCGTTAATGTGTCTGCACTAAAAATTATTGGCGACCATCTTCTTGACATCCATTCACAAAACGATAATCTATGGCTAAACAATCCTGATTTTCAGCTTAGTATATTAGATTCTCTGGCAGATACCGATGAATTGCTTACTGCCTATCAGAATAAATTAGCCCAATACACACAGGTAAAACAAGAACTGGAAACACTTAAGAAAAATGCTGCCGCATGGCAACAAGAAAAAGATTATCTGCAATTTCAATTTGACCAGTTGGAAAAAGCCAACCTGCAAGCCGGAGAGCAAGAAGAAATAACAAAAGAACTGGAATTACTTAATCATT
>JALTEO010000397.1 GCA_027073875.1 Bacteroidales bacterium | reverse complement strand
TTTAATAAGTTTGTAATTATATTTTGACTATTTTTAATCTTTTGAATTAATTCATCTTTTGAAAATACAATTTCTTCCTCTTTTTCAAAAGGGTTTCTGATATCTAAATCAAAATTATTCAAGTCTTCTACTTTCACTTTCCAAGCTACTTCACTTTCTTTCCGGTTATTCCACCATTCAATAATGGGTTTAAACTCTTCAAAGCGAATGGGTTTGGTTTTGCTGTATGATTTTTGTCCTTCCGGCAGGCGGTGTTCGTAATACCAAATCTCTTTTGTCGGGCTTCCTTTTTCAAAAAACAATAGATTGGTGCTTACGGTAGCAGGGAAAAAGGTGCTTTGTGGTAAGCGGATAATAGTGTGTAAGTTGCATTCGGTCAAAAGTTTTTTTCTTATTCGCATTTTTACACCATCTCCTGTAATGGAACCGTCCGGCAAAACTATGGCAGCACGTCCTTTGGGTTTTAACAGTTGCAACATCAAGATTACAAACAAGTCGGCAGATTCTTTGGTGCGGTAAGTTTTAGGAAAGTTGGTTTCCACGCCATCTGCAATGCTTGCACCAAAGGGCGGATTGGCAAGGATAACATCCACTTGGTCTTTTCTACCAATGCTGTTGTATTCGGTTTTTAAGCTGTCTTTATACACATAATCGGGCACATCCATTTCGTGCAAAATCAAATTTGTTAAGCCCAACACATAGGCAACGGGTTTTAGCTCCCAACCTGTAATGCTTTTTTGCAGAATATGTTCATCATCAACGGTTTTTACATAATTTGCTCTAATGTGATCAATGGCTGCGGTTAAAAATCCGCCTGTTCCGGCAGCCGGGTCAAGCACTTTTTCGCCCAATTTTGGGTCGGTCATTTGGGTCATTAGTTGTGTTACGGCTCTTGGTGTGTAATATTCGCCCTTGTTTCCTGCATCACGCAATTCCTGTAAAATGCTTTCGTAAATATCACCGAAAATATGCTTGTCTTCCGAATTGTTAAAGTCAATCTCGTTTAGTTTATTGATGACTTTTCGCATTTCGTAACCCGATTTCATATAGTTGTTTGAGCCTTCAAAAACTTCTTTCACAATAGCGGCTCGTTTGGGGTTTTTAATGCTTGTAAGTTCTCGTAAAGTTGCAAAAAGTCCTTTGTTGTCTTGGGCGTTGCTATCAATAAAATCCAAGAGTTCATCACCGGTAATTCCTTCCGGATTGGCAGCCCAATTTCTCCATTGAAATTTTTCGGGAATTACCGATTCGTAATCGTCTTTGATTATTTCAAGCTCTTGGTCTTTGTCGTCCATAATTTTCAGAAACAACATCCAACCCAATTGTTCCAATCGTTGCGCATCACCGGAAATTCCACGGTCTTGCCTCATTATATTTCTAATGCTGTTTATTACTGCACTTACGTTTGCCATTTTGTTAATTGTTAATTGTTAGTTGTTAGTTGTTAATTTTTATGTTTGCCTTTGTGGTTTTAATAATGCTTGTTATTAACTTTATAATTTCTACTGCATCTTTTTCAAGATTTTCATATTGTTGTCGTGTAAGGTATTCTGCTTTAAATAATAGTTCAAGCCAATATAATGATTCATTTATTTCTTTTTGGGCAATTGCCATTTTGTGAATGAAATCCGGTTTTGATTCAGCGTGTTCAGCTTCTCTTATCATTGCACCTACACTTGTGCCACTTCTCAATAATTGTTTAGAGAGAACGAACTCTTTTTTATCTGCCACTAAAAATTGATGCAGCCGAACAATACGTATTGCAAAATCAAAACTCTTATTTTTTATGATATTCTCTTTCATTTTTTATTTCATTAACCATTAGCCATTAACCATTATTTTTTTTAATTTGTTTTTCTAATTCTTCCAATTCTTTTAAATCTTCTTTGTCGGCTAATTCCGCTTCGTATTTTTTTCTTTTATTATCAAAATTGTCATAAATTTTGCTTACCAATTTTTCCATTTCTTTATTGGATATTTTGCCTTTATGATTTAGAACTTGCTTGTCATTTAATTCAAGAATTTTATCCACATTTTCCCGCCAAAAATCCATTGTAATATCCTGTCTGTTTTTTGCTCGCAATTCAGCGGTTTCAAGAAAGATAACTACCAAACGGTTTAAAGTATCCAATTCATCTTTTGTCAGATAATTTTTAGCAATATAAATATCTTGTTTTCTCACCACACTACCTTTCCAAGATGTAAGAGCCATATTCGGCTTATCGGCATCTGCTCGTGAAACAATGATTTCGGCAGCTGTAAGCCCCGTTACAGCATAGAGTAGTTTGTTTTGCGTTTCGGCAAAAAACATTTGAGTGGATTTGTCGGTTTTGTCATAATCACTACTCAATTTAAAAAGGTCTCTTATTTTTTGATAAAATCTTTTTTCAGAAGCACGTATTTCGCGAATACGTTCCAAAAGTTCGTCAAAATAGTCCGGTCTGCCGTCAGGGTTTTTTAGGCGTTCATCATCCATTACAAAACCTTTAATCATATATTCTTTCAGGTTTCTATTCGCCCAAATTCTAAATTGCGTTCCTCTTTTGCTCCTCACTCTAAATCCAATGGCAAGAATCATATCCAAAGAATAGAAAGTAACCTTATATTTTTTACCGTCAGTGGCAGTTGTCAAGTATTCCTTGACAACTGAATTTTGCTCTAACTCACCTTCTTTCAGTATGTTTTGTATATGCAGACTAATGTTCTGTTTAGAGGTGGCAAAAAGTTCAGCCAATTGGTTTTGATTCATCCAAACAGTTCCGTCTTTTGCCATTAGAGAAACAGATGCCTTGCCGTCATCAGTGTTGTATATGATAATTTTATTGTCTTCCATATTATGCTACTTTATAAAGTTCTTTTTCTAATTCTTTTATTGCTTCAAGATATTTTTGTTTTGAACCAAATGCTTTTATCAATTCAATCGGTGTTCCCAATTTGTTTAACGGGTCTAATTTTAACACTTCTGTGCTTTCTATGGTCAGTAAACCATCATCAGCGTATTTATCTAACAATTTTTCTAAAACCTTTTGTGCTTTCTCGCCATATTTTGCAAAATAATTACGCTTTTTAACCTTATTTGCACGTTCTTTTCTTGTTAATGGTTTTGCTTCAAATGCAATATGACAAATCAAATCAAACGGGTCAAAATCTTTTCCTACTTCATCTTTAAGAGCTTCAAAGAAAATTCCTTGTTCTTCCAACTCTTTTATAATTGCCTCTTTCTTTTCTGCACTGTTCCATTTGTTCAAAAATTCATCTAAACTTTGATATTGTTTTAATACATTTTTTCGTGTATAATCTTTCAGACTTTCTGTTATGATTTTACCGTTTGTGTCAAGATATTGAACTCTTTCATTGATAATATTTACATCTACGCCATTAATATAGTATTTTGCTTTTGGCTCTTCAATTATATCTCCACCGCCATTTATTTCGGGTGGTTCAGGAAATACAATTTCTTCACCATCAATAATATCTGTTATCGGTTCATCTGTTGTTTCGTCTTCTGTTCCCGATAAATCGTCATCTTCACCAACTTGTTTAATCATTACAGGGTCTCCGTCAAAGTCAGGGTCAGCAAACAGATTGGTAACATTACGAAAATCCATAATCGTAAAATAGGTTTTTCCGTATTCTTCATTTATTCGTGTTCCTCTACCAATAATCTGTTTAAATTCTGTCATTGAACCGATATTGCTATCCAAAACAATCAATTTGCAAGTTTGAGCATCAACACCTGTTGTCATCAATTTTGAAGTAGTTGCAATTACAGGGTAAGTTTCGCTTGGATTGATAAAACTATCTAATTCCCGCTTGCCTTCTTCATTGTCGCCTGTAATTTGCATTACATATTTGTTGTTTTCTTTGACTAAATCGGCATTGGCATTAGCCAAAGCAGTTCTCATTCCTTCTGCGTGTTCAATGTCCACACAAAAAACAATTGTCTTGGCAAAACGGTCGTAACCTTTTAAAAATTCGGTAATTTTTTTTGCTACTAATTCTCGTCTTTCATCAACAACAATGTTTTTGTCAAAATCAGTTCTGTTGTAAATTCTATCTTCAACAGGGTTGCCTTCTTTATCTAAAAATCCTTTTGGTGGTCGCCAACCTTCTGCATCAATATCTAAGGTTACTTTTACAACTTTGTATGGTGCAAGAAAACCATCATCAATTCCTTGTTTTAATGAATATGTGTAAATCGGTTCTCCGAAATAATCAATATTTGAAACTTCTGTTGTTTCTTTTGGTGTGGCAGTTAGTCCAATATGGGTAGCTTTATTAAAATATTCCAAAATTTCACGCCATTTACTATCTTCTCTTGCACTTCCTCTATGGCACTCATCAACAATTATCAAATCGAAAAAATCGGGACTGAATTTTTTATAAGCGTCTTCACTTTTACTATCCGAAAGTCCTTGATATAATGCTAAATAGATATTGTATGCGGTATCAATTTGTTTATGCTTGATAATAGTCATAGCATCTTTAAAATGCCTAAAATCGCCTCTTGCCGTTTGGTCTATCAAAGCAGTTCTGTCGGCAAGAAAAAGAATTCGTTTTTTTGCCCCGCTTTTCCAAAGTCTGTAAATTATTTGAAAAGCAGTATAAGTTTTTCCTGTTCCGGTAGCCATAACCAATAATATTCTTTTTTGTCCTTTGGCAACTGCTTCAATCGTTCTGTTTATGGCTATTTGTTGGTAGTATCTTGGTTTTCTCCCTGTTCCGTTTTGAAAATAGTCTTGTGAAGCAATTCGTTCTACTTCTTCACTTTCAATTCCTTTGTATTTTTTATACTTTTCCCAAAGCTCTTGCGGACTTGGAAATTCGTCTAATGATAATTCTTTTTCAATTTTTCCGTCCGTTACCGTTTTATCGTGGAAATAAAAGCCGTCTCCATTACTGCTGAAAACACAAGGAATATCCAAAGTATTTGCATAATCAAGAGCTTGTTGAACGCCACTTTTTACCGAATGTTTGTTGTCTTTTGCTTCAATTATTGCAATAGGAACATTGGGTTTGTAAAACAAAATATAGTCGGCAAATTTTCTTTTTCCTCTTGCTGTAATTTTCCCTTTTACATAGATTCGACCATCAGTAAAATAGATTTCTCTTCCAATTTGGGTTTGTTCGTCCCAACCTGCTTTTAATAATGCAGGTGTGATAAACTTTGCTTTTATGTCTGCTTCTGATAGGTCTTTTTTGTTCATTTTCAATTCTCTTTTTCTTTTCGTAGTGCGTTGGCTAAAAGCATACTCTTCCCGATTTTTCGGGATGTGTATGCTTGTGCAGTGGCATTTTCTTTTAGGTTTTTATATGCTAACAAAATTTCTTTCATCCTTGGTTTCCTCTTTTTTAGCATTGGGCACAACGACAAGTGTATGGTGTCGTAGCATTCGCTATGCACTATACACAATGTTGGTGTGCGTTTTTATTTTTTAAAAGTCGGATTATTTATTAATAGTCTTCTGCTGTGGTGAATAGTCAAAATATC
>JALTEO010000396.1 GCA_027073875.1 Bacteroidales bacterium | reverse complement strand
AACACCTATTCCAAAAGAAGAAGATACGAATAAACATATGCTTCAAGGATATGGAAGTGCTTTTGGATTTATTATTCTTGGAATAATTTTAATTTTAAATGAACTAAAAGTTTTGTTTAAATAGTTTCCCTGCTCCCGCACAGCTTATCCCTATGGGAAATCCTTTGTGTGCTTTATTGCCACAGCAATAAAAAAACCTCGCACGATTGCATCGTGTAGTTTATTGCCAAAGCAATAAAAATATTTTTCGTAACTTTGCAAAATCATCTAGAAAAATGAAATATAATATTGATTACCATACTACCTATAGTAATGCAGATTATTGTGGAATAAATTGCCGGATGATGTTGTTTTATGATTACCACACGATGCAATTCGTGCGGGAGCTGGGAAAAAAGGAAAGAATAGACAAGATAATATGAATTTTTATGGAACTGAATAACCTTCAGATAAAGACATAAAAGCTATTAGTAGAATTCTGAATAAAAAAAAACAATAATACATGTTTTACATTAAATTAAAAATTTAAAACAAATGAAATATACTTTAGTACTGATAATTTTGTTGTATCACTTAATTTTGTTTGCACAAAACTCTGATACAATTACTGCAAATTTTAATGAAAGTGTACCTTACAAAGATACGATTGTTTTAAAACAAAATGACAGTATAGCGGCAAAAGCTCAACATATTTGTATTTGGGGTGATAAAAGAAGAATGGAACTACATCCTAATGGTAAAATTTATCAGTTTAAAGAAGGTTTAGAAGATGGTATGTACACTGCTTTTTTTGATAAGAAATACAAAGATACTGCAATGGTAGTTGTAATTGAGAATGGGGAATTAAATGGATTGTTAAAAAGATGGTATAATGGTAAATTAGAAGAAGAATGCGAATATAAGAATGGGTTAGAGAATGGTTGGCGAAAATTGTATTTTTATCCAAATAAAAAAGATACTTTACTAAATATACAAAAATGTGAAGATGGAGCATGTATAGAAATTCATACTGAGTGGTAGTCCGTCGTTGCCGCACAGCTTGTCCCTTCTGGAAATCCTTTCATGTGGTTTTTATTTTTCCGTCATTTCGACCGAAGGGAGAAATCTCAACAAAAAACAGATTGCCACGCTCACTGCATTCTCTTGCAATGACGATTTTTTGAAATACTTCGTGCGGTTTATTCATTGCCAAAATCTGAAATCGTTAATCGGTATTCGTCATTTAAAACAATATCGAATATCTATTAGCGAACACCAATTTAAGAAGTTTGTAAATTGTAAACTGTAAATTGTAAATTGTTAATTGTTAATTGTCCCATCGGGACAAGACCTTTGTAATAACGCAACCGGACAGAAAACCAAGCACCGTAGGTGCGAAACAAATTTTCCTGCTGAAAAAAATGTTTGGTAAATAAAAAAAAAATAATACTTTAGTCAAAAATTTTTACTCATGGGCTCAAAAAAGAAATTTGCAATTATCCTATCAGGAAACGGCGTTTATGATGGTGCCGAAATCCACGAAGCGACAATGTCAATGTATGCCATAGTAAAAAACGGCAGTTCGTATGATATTTTTGCTCCCGATATGGAACAATACCATGTCATCAATCACATTACCGGCGAAGAAATGAACGAAAAACGGAATGTAATGATTGAAGCGGCAAGGATTGCCCGCGGGAAAATTGCTCCCGTTACCGAATATAATCCGGCAAACTACGACGGATTACTTTTTCCCGGCGGATTTGGTGTGGCAAAAAACCTCTGCACCTTTGCATTCGACGGTGTAAACTGTAAAGTGTTACCGGAAATTGAAAAAGCCATTAAAGACACCGTAGCCGCAAAAAAGCCAATTGGTGCTTTGTGTATTTCTCCCGTATTGATTGCCAAAGTTTTAGGCGATGTGGAAATCACTATCGGACAAGATAAAACCACTGCGGAACAAGCGGAAGAAATGGGTGCCCGTCATATCAATACACATCACGGTGATGTGATTGTGGACTCAAAATTCAAGGTTGCAACAACACCTTGCTACATGCTGGATGCCACCATTATGGATATTGCCGAAGATGCGGAAAATGTTGTACTCTCTATGTTAGAAATGATGTAATTAATTGTTTAACAAATAAAAATAAATAAAAAATGAAAAATATTGCAGTAATCGGATCAGGGACAATGGGCAATGGAATTGTTCATGTATTTGCACAACACGGCTACAAAGTAGCTATGATTGATATTAGTCAAGATGCACTGGACAAAGCATTCAAAACCATTGAGAAAAATCTTGACCGGCAAGTAAAAAAAGAAAAAATTACCGAAGCCGATAAAAAAGCAACGCTGGAAAACATTACACCGTTTACCGCCATTAAAGATGGCGTTGTTGGTGCAGAGCTGGTTGTTGAAGCCGCTACGGAAAATCCTGATTTGAAATTCAAAATCTTTGAAGAATTAGACACTTTGGTAGGTCCCGATGTTATTTTGGCTTCCAACACCTCGTCTATTTCCATTACGGAAATCGGTGCCAAAACCAACCGTCCCGATAAAGTTATCGGTATGCACTTTATGAATCCCGTACCGGTAATGAAATTAGTTGAAATTATCAAAGGATTTAAAACTTCAGACGAAACGCTTAACACCATTATGGAATTGGCAAAAGGACTTCATAAAGTACCTGTCGAAGTAAATGATTATCCGGGATTTGTCGCTAACCGCATTCTGATGCCAATGATTAACGAAGCTATTTCCACACTCCAACAAGGTGTTGCCGGTGTACAGGAAATTGACACCGTTATGATGCTTGGTATGGCTCACCCGATGGGTCCGCTACATCTTGCTGACTTTATCGGATTAGATGTATGCCTTTATATTATGCAGGTAATGTACGAAGGTTTGGGTGATGACCGCTATGCTCCCAATCCATTATTGGTAAAAATGGTAGCTTCCGGTAACTTAGGTGTTAAAACCGGTTCCGGTTTTTATGTCTATACACCGGGGTCTAAAGATAAGGTAGTAGCTCCGCAATTTGCAAAATAATAGACATCTTCAGATAAGTTATTAAATTAAGGGGATTGCAATAATCCCCTTAATTTTTAGACAATCGTTTATCGTTTTTTAGTACGGCAGACTGCACACTGCGATTCAACTCAAATCCGATTAACAGCACAATTGCCAAGAAATAAATCCACAGCAGCAAAACAATAATGGCACCCAGTGAGCCGTAAAATTTATTATATTTCCCGAAGTGGTTGACATAACTTGAAAACCCCAACGAAAAAAGAATAGAAAAAAGCGTTGCCACAGAAGAGCCGACAGAAAAGAATTTCCACTTCTTTCGCTTTGACGGTGCGGCAAAATAAAGCACGGAAATAGAGAAGTAGAATAGTAAAATAACTAAAATCCATTTACCTGCAAAAAGAAGATAAAGCACCCAGTTTTCTTTGACTATCCCCAAATCAACCAAATAATCAACTGCTGAACGGCTTCCTATTATCAATATGGTTGCAATTGCGATTAACAGCGACAAAATAATTGTCAACGCCAAAGCTACCAAACGCTGTTTCCACCACGAGCGTTTCTCTGTGATGAGTGCCGAACTGTTAAAGGTTGCAATCAAATTATTAACGCCGTTGATGGAAAAATAAAGTGTCGTCAGTACACTGATAGAAAGCAAACCTCCCCGTTGATTTGTGAGTAAGTCGCTAATGGTTTCCTTAAAAGTCAAAAAAGCATAATCGGGCATAACGCCGGCAAGCACACTCATAATTTCTTGTTCCATATTGTCAACGGGAAAATACGGAATAAGTGTAAACAAAAAGATAATGGCAGGGAAAATAGCCAGAAATAGATGGAAAGCAATAGATGCTGCCCGCGTAGTGATAAATCCGCCACGAAGACTTTTGATAAAAAATACGCCTACTTCGTAAATGGGCATTTTTTGAAATCCCGGAAATGAGATTCTTTTTGATTTTTCAATCAATCGGTTTCCGGTATTAACAACTTTTGTTTTAAGCGACATATCAGTTAATTGCTTTCAAGCTCATATCCAAACTCCTGATTTGATGTGTCAGGGCACCAACGGAAATAAAGTCCACACCACACTCGGCATAATCGCGGATATTCTCATACACAATGCCACCAGACGATTCCGTTTCGTATCTTCCGTTGATTAGTGCTAATGCTTTGCGGGTTTCATCGGGCGTAAAATTATCAAGCATAATCCTGTCCACTTTGCCTATGGCAAGAACCTGATGCAACTCGTCAAAATTACGACATTCTATTTCAATTTTCAGCGACAAATTATTTTCTTCCAGAAACCGGTTCGTTTTTATGATGGCTTGTTCTATCCCACCGGCAAAATCTATGTGATTGTCTTTGAGCATTATCATATCGTACAAACCCATCCTGTGATTGGTGCCGCCACCTAACCGGACAGCTTCTTTTTCTAAAAAACGAACGCCCGGTGTGGTTTTCCGTGTATCTAAAATTTTAGCGTTAGTGCCTTTAATTTTTTCGACATAGCGAGCTGTTTCCGTGGCAATGCCACTCATTCGCTGCATTACATTAAGCAATAGCCGCTCTGCTTTCAAAATAGATTGTGATTTCCCTGCAACCGTAAAGGCAATATCGCCTGTTTTCACAAAGGTACCGTCTTTAATTAATTGCGAAAATATAATTTCACTATCCACCTGTTGCAAGATAGCTTTGGCAATTCTGATACCTGCTATAACGCCATTCTCTTTTACTAAAAGGTGAGCTTTACCTTGTGCTTCGGCAGGAACACAAGCCAACGAAGAAAAATCGCCTGCACCAATATCCTCACGGAGGGCATTTTCGATAAATGCCGACAATTCCTTATCCATAAAAATTAATCTTCCTGTTTTTCGATGCGAAACTGATGAATTTTGAAATTCTTCCCACTGCCTTTCAGGAGATAAAAGACACGATATTTCCCTGTAGCAGTATCAATATTTCCGATATAATATTTTGCATTGGGTTTTCCGCCACTGTGAAGCATTGAATAGCCGGAGACCTTATGTTGCGACAGAAAATTACTTAAAATATTTTTTGCCTGCGTAGCCGAGAAAATATCTTCTTTGTCAAGAATTGACATCTCAACTTGTGTATTGAAAAACGAAGCAATCAATTCGGCATTATTCAGTTTTAATCCTTTCTGAATTTGCGTTGAAACAGTTTCCTGTGCCGATAAAACAACGGGAAACGAAATCAAGATAAGCAAACTTACTAAATGTTTCTTTATCATTATTATCAATTTTATAATGTTGCAAAGGTATAGCAAAAATTGTGCAAACCAACCATAAAGACAAAATTATTTAAAAGTGCCTAGTGTATTTATTAATTACGAATTATCAATTACGAATTACGAATTATGTGCAGTAGGCAGTTCACAGTCTGCAGTCTGCTAAGCACTATATGAACCAGCTTATAAATTAATTGTGCATTGTAAATTAATTGTCCCGTAGGGACGAAACCTTTGTA
>JALTEO010000395.1 GCA_027073875.1 Bacteroidales bacterium | reverse complement strand
GCCAATGCTCATATAAAGGGAATTAAGATTCAGCCGAATACTTCTATTCTTCCTGTTTGTAATCAAATTGTAAAAGGGACAGTATAATATGGCTCAGCGAATTTTTTTGAATATAAACGGAAAAATTGTTGACAGTTCACAGCCGTTGTTTACAGCGGAAAATAGAGCATTTCGTTATGGCGATAGTGTGTTTGAGAGTTTTAGAGCATTTGGACAGGAAATACCTTTCTTTACACAGCATTTCGACAGGTTACTGGAAGCAATGAAACTTTTGGGAATGACGATTCCCATATCTTTTTCCGAAACATTTATTATTAAGGAAATTCAGCATCTGTTGCGAGTTAACAAGTTTTTCAAAAGTGCAGTTATCCGTTTTACTGTGTTTAGAAATGCCGGTGGGAAATATTTTCCAAAAACTAATTCCGTATCGTATTTGATTGAAACTACTCCTTTAAACGAAAATAGTTATTTGCTTAATAACAAAGGATTGACTATTGGACTTTTTCAGGATTTCCCAAAAGTTGCTACGCCATTTTCAGGATTTAAGTCAGGAAACGCACAAATCTATATTGCAGCAGCATTACAGGCACAGCAATCCGGCTGGGACGATGCGTTATTACTGAATCCTAAAAACGAAATAATGGAAGCTACTTCGAGCAATGTCTTTTTTGTTCGCGACAATTTTTTGTTTACACCATCATTAGATACGGGAATTGTGAGTGGTATTATGCGACAAAAAGTGATTGAAATAGCGTTAGATAATAATTTTGTGGTCTATGATGAAGTTGCTATCCGCGAGAGCGAAATCGGTTCATTTGATGAGATTTTCCTAACCAATAGCGTGAGTGGTATCCGGTGGGTTTCCGCCTATAAAGATTTCCGGTTTTTTAAAAAGACAGCAACTATTTTGAGTGAAAAATTGAATCAGAGTTTGCAAAATGAAAATGCGTAGAGTAGAACATATATTCTAACTTGAAAAATTCTATAAACTTTCCGAATTAAGAAAACACTGCCAATGCTTCGTCCAATAACCGGTTACGGTCAATAGGCACTACGCCCACTTTTTCGCAAACCAGTCCACCGGCAAGATTAGCAAGTCGTGCTGCCTCATTGATAGATAAGCCAAATGCTTTGCAGAGTGTTATGACACTAATGACTGTATCGCCGGCACCCGAAACATCGGTAATGTCGCGTTTCTCGGCAGGGATAACCGTAAACTTATTTTTTTCTGAAACCAAAATACCGTGCTCTGATAGCGTAACTACCAAACTATCAATGTCTTGTTTTTCACAAAACGATTGTGCTGTTGTGTGGATTTGCTCAAAGTCTGTTCCGCTTAATTCTACTTTTAAAGCATCGTTTAATTCTTTGAGGTTGGGTTTAAAAACGGATATACCTTTATAGTTGAAAAAGTTCTGTTTTTTAGGATCAACTGTCGTAATGATATTGTTTTTTTGTGCAATAGCGACAATGTTTTCAATTGTATCTTTATCCAGTAGTCCTTTATCGTAGTCCTCAAAGATAATGCCGTTAATTTTCTTATTTTCAATGATTTGTTTAATTTTTTGAATAAGGTTATCCGCCGTTTCCTGTGCGATGGGATTTATAATTTCTTCATCAATTCGCAGTAACTGCTGATTAGAACCAAGTACACGGGTTTTGATGGTTGTTGGTCTTTGCGGTTCTATAACTATTCCGTCGTTTATCATTTCCCGTTTGGTGAGTAAATCTGAAAAAATTTGTCCTTCGGGGTCATTTCCGGTTACACCGCAGATAATAGGTGTTGCTCCAAGTTGTTTCAGGTTAAGTGCAACATTAGCCGCACCACCTAAGCGGTATTCCTTTTTATGGATATTGATAATGGGAACAGGTGCTTCTGGAGATATTCTGGAAACTTTTCCCCACACATATGCATCAATCATCACATCGCCAATGACGATGATATTCATTTGGTTAAAAGCATCAAAAGCACGGTTTACTTCGTGTCGGTTCATCGTTTTATTTTATTTTTGACAAATGTAACGGATTTTTTCTCAATTTTGTTGTCAAATTTTACGGGAATGGAAAATAACTTTTTGTCGAAACCAAAATTTTTGAACTGCAACGGACAACTGATGAATTTGTCAACGCCAAGAATAATGGGCATTTTAAATGTTACACCCGATTCGTTTTACGACGGGAATCGTTATTTTTCGGAAACAAAAATCCGTGAACGGGTTGAAGCAATGATATCGGAAGGAGCTGATATTATAGATATTGGTGCGATGTCATCGCGTCCGAAAGCGGAGATGCTGGACGAAACGACAGAGTGGGAGCGATTACAAAAAGTATTACCGTTTATTAAAAGCTATGTACCGCAAATATGTTTTTCGTTAGATTCGTTTCGTGCTGCTATTGCCAAACGGGCGGTAGAAGAATATGGTATCGGGATGATTAATGATATTTCTGCCGGCGAAATGGATGCTGAGATGTTTGAAACAGTTGCCAAATTGAATGTTCCTTATGTCATAATGCATATGCAGGGCACACCACAAACAATGCAAGAAAACCCTGAATATAAAAGTGTTACACAAGATATCGTTCGCTATTTTGCCAAAAAAACAGCCGAACTGAAACGAATTGGTGTGAACGACATTATTATTGACCCGGGCTTTGGCTTTGGTAAAACACTTGCACACAATTATCAACTGATGACGGAACTTGATGATTTTAAAGTCTTTGAATTGCCATTGCTTGTGGGTGTTTCGCGTAAATCAATGATTTTTAAGCTTCTGAATATTACGCCCGATGAAGCACTCACCGGAACCATTGCCCTGAATACGGCAGCACTTTTAAAAGGTGCCAATATTCTGCGTGTCCACGATGTGAAAGAAGCTGTACAGGTAGTGCGTATTGTGAAGGGTATTAAGGCATAGGATTCTTTATATAATGTATAATTTACAATGTATAATTATCCCAAAGATGTGGGTGCCCTTGGCATTAATGTGCATCATTGCTCAAACCAATGGGAAAATTTTCCAAGAAGAAGCACATCATGCTGAATATGTTTCAGCATCTAAAAAAGATTCTGAAATCCAGAAAAGGATTTAGAGGACAGGCAATTTCGGAATGACAAATCCAGAAGTTTTGCAAAGGTCTTGATATAGAATTATCCTACTTTATTCAAACCATTCCCCGCATACCATATCTTCAGGTGCACCGGTGTATGATGACAGGCAGTTAGGAATATTTTCTTTTCGCAAAACACCGAGGAATGCAAAAATCAGGGCTTCTTTGTAGTCAATGATTTGCTTGTCGGGCAGGACAACTGTTTGTTTCAGATTTTTACGCAGCAATTCCGTTAAAAATGTATTATGGGCACCGCCACCGGTGAACAGTATTTTCCCTGTGAGCAATGGATCTAATATTTTTTTTATTTGAAAAACAATGTGCTCGTAAACGGTTCGTAATTGGTCGGTTACGGACAAGTTATATTTGCTTAATACCGGCAAGAAATTTTTCTCTAACCATTCTGACCCAAGGGATTTCGGTGCAGATTGGCTGTAGTAGCTTATGGCGTTCAGTTCATCTAACAGCGGCTGATGGATTTTTCCTTGTTTGCCGGTTTCACCGTTAATATCATAGTCTTTTCCCGTTTCTTTTGCCAGTTGGTTTAACACAATATTTACGGGACAAATATCAAAGGCAATCCGTTTTCCTGTTTTATTGTCGTAAGAGATATTGGAAAAACCGCCAAGGTTGATGCAATAGTTGTATTCGTTGAAAAGCAATTTATCGCCAATGGGAACTAACGGTGCTCCCTGTCCGCCTGCCATAATATTGCGTGTGCGGAAGTCCGCTACTACAGGCAAACCTGTTATTTTTGATAAAACTTGCGGATTCCCGATTTGAAGGTTAAACCGTTTTTCCGGCTGGTGAAATACCGTATGTCCGTGAGAGGCAATAAAATCAACGGAAAATTTGTGCCGGCTGATAAATTGGTTGACTTGCCGTCCAAAAAAATCGCCTAATTCAATATCAAGGTGGTGCAATTCTTTTTCCTCTAACGATGTTGCTCCTTTGAGTTTTTCAGCTAATGGTAGCGGATAAGCAATTGTTTCAGCCGTTTCTATTGCAAATTGCCAATTGCCACCGGTATGGGAAAAACGACAATACGCAATATCCAACCCGTCGAGCGAGGTGCCGGACATCAGACCGATAACTTGGTAGGTGATCATAAGTTTAAATAATTCATTACTAATTTAATTACTGTACCGTTATCAATTTCCACTTTTAACTTAATTTATTGTTTTACAAACTTCTTTACCACTATGCCTTCACTGGTTTCTATTTTTACAAAGTAAATGCCTAATTCTTGTGCTATTTTGTAAACAACCCCCTTACCCCCTTTATTAAGGGGGAAAACAGGAGCGTTTTTATTTTCTAATTTTATCATTCTTTCTTTTTCTTAGCTCTCATTTCCCCTCTATTAAGAGGGGATTAAGGGGTGTGTTTGTTATGTGGGATATAATTAATTAACAATTAGCTGCTTAACTATCATACCTTGATTGCTTTCCACTTTAAGAACTTTTTACTTTCAACTTTTAACTTTAAGAACTTTCAACTAACTAATGTAGTAGGTATTGTTTTGATTTATCATTCCATCCGGCTTGGTATTCGTAATCCACAAAATAGATTTTTAAGTCGGCTTGATACGCATAGTCGGTAAAATAAATTTTCTTATCTGCCTGATAATCGTAATCGGTAAAATACCATAATCCGTCTTTGTCGGCTTGATATTTGTAATCGGTTTTGTAAACTTTTAAATCTGCCTGATACTCGTAGTCCACGACATAAACCTTGATATCTGCTTGATAATCATATTTTACGGAATAAACTGCTTGGGCACGAATATTGCTATATCCGAGGATGTAGAGTAATAGTAGAAAATAAAATTGTTTCATTTTTAAAATGTTTAATACTTTTACAAATCTAAATTAAATTTTTGAATCATGAATAAGATAGTTGCTACAATTTTCGTGCTAATTTTTTCAATAGGAACTATATTGGCACAAGAAAAAATTCCGAGTGTGGAAGTAAAAACGCTTGATGGTAAGGTGTTTAATACCGATAGCTTAAATCATATGGGAAAGCCCGTTTTTCTGAGCTTTTGGGCAACTTGGTGTGTGCCGTGTATGAAAGAATTGGATGCCGTCAACGAAAATATTGAAGATTGGAAAGACGAAGTTGATTTTGATGTTGTGGCTGTGTCTATTGACGACCAAAGGAGTACTAATCGTGTAGCACCCTTAATAAATGGTAAGGGGTGGAACGATTTTATTGTCTTGCGTGATCCTAATTCTAATTTTAAGCGGGCAATGAATATTGTTAATGTGCCACATTCTATGTTATTGGATAAGAACGGTAAAGTGGTTTGGCAACATACATCATACTCCGATGGTGATGAATTTCATTTGTTTGAATTGATTAAGAAAGTAGCTGCCGGCGAAGAAATTAAAGAATAA
>JALTEO010000394.1:870-1544 GCA_027073875.1 Bacteroidales bacterium | reverse complement strand
TTGTCTTCGTACCGGATGGCGGCATTTTCCTTTTGGGCTACCTGTAGGTTTGCTTCATTTTTATGTAACCCGAGCACATAAGTTTCGGCACCGTAGGGTCTGGTACTTGTATTTGAGTTGCAATGGATAGAAATAAAAAGGTCAGCATGGTTTTTGTTGGCAATCTCAGCGCGTTTGTACAAAGGAATAAACCGGTCGGTTTTGCGGGTATAAATTACCTTTACGCCGGGGATATAATGTTGTATGTAATACCCTAATTTGAGTGCAATAGCCAGTGTGATGTTTTTTTCGTGTGAATGTTTTCCCGATGCTCCCGGATCTTTTCCACCGTGTCCGGCATCAATCACGACTGTCGAAATTTTCACCCCCCGCTGGGCAAAACCACTTACCGGTAGCAAAATGACCATTCCCAACACAATAGTTGAGAAAAGCCCGCGTTTGAAAAGGCTTGATTTAAATATAGACCCTATATTTGCAAAAGTTGTCATCGATGCGTTTATCATAAACAAAAGTAAAAGAAACATTTTGTTCAGAAGAGGTTTATCCGGGAAATTATTAACATCTGCTTGGGCTGTCTGCTTAATTTTTTTTGCAGCCCTCCAAACGGTTGCTGCTGAGTTGCCGGCTTATTCTGATACGACACAATCCAGCGTTGCAGATACACTGGCTATAAC
>JALTEO010000394.1:0-860 GCA_027073875.1 Bacteroidales bacterium | reverse complement strand
GGCCATAACTGATACTGTTTCCTCCGCGGATACAACACAATCCTCACCTCCCATGAACCTGGAAGCCAACCTTGTCCGCCACGCGGATGACTCTATTGTTCAGGATCTTGCCAACCAGAAAGTTTATCTTTACGGGAACGCGGAAGTGACCTATGGCGATATTGATCTGAAGGCTGCTTTTATCCGTGTAGATTTTAACAACAACACGGTTTATGCAAAAGGGATGGCGGATTCCACGGGAAAAATTGTAGGCAAGCCGGTTTTTAAGCAAGGCGATGAATCTTTTGAAACAAATGATATTATCTATAATTTTGTTAGTAAAAAAGGGATTATTCACGATGTGCGTACTAAACAGGACCAGGGTTTCCTGCACAGCAATACCGTGAAAAGGATGCCTGACAATTCGATAAACGTCAAGAGGGGATATTTTACAACTTGCGATCGCCAGCCTCCTGATTACCAGTTTAGGTTTGGAAAGGCGCGGGTAATTCCACAAAAGTTGATTGTTACCGGGCCGGTTTACATGGAAATAGAGGGCGTTCCGGTTCCGTTGGCACTGCCTTTTGGTATTTTCCCAAACAATCCCAAACGACAAAGCGGGTTTATTTTGCCTACCTACGGGGAGTCGGCAAACAGGGGCTTTTATCTCGAAGGGGGAGGCTTTTTCTGGGCGGCCAGCGATCATTTCACCTTGAAGATTACAGGGGATATCTACACGGGTGGCAGCTGGAGAGTGGCTCCGGTTTTGACCTATAGAAAACGGTACAAATACAATGGTGCATTGTCGTTTTCCATGGCGCGAAACATCATCAGCACCAAGGGTGATCCCGACTATTCCAATACCAAAGATTTTAGAATCC
>JALTEO010000393.1 GCA_027073875.1 Bacteroidales bacterium | reverse complement strand
ATATAACATAATACTTCACCACCGACATTTTCCTTTTTTGCTTGTTTTCCGGTCATCACACCTTTAGAGGTAGAGATAATCGAAATTCCCAAACCGTTTAATACACGGGGCAAATTTTTAGAATCAACATATTTTCTAAGTCCCGGTTTACTCACCCTTTGTATTTTTGTCATAACGGGAGTTTTATTGGGACCGGCATATTTTAAAGCAATTTTAATAATTCCTTGTTTATTATCTTCTTCAAACTTAAAACCTAAAATATACCCGTATTCAAGAAGTACTTTTGTAATTTCTTTCTTTATATTTGATGCGGGAATTTCAACAACTTTATGTTTTGCTTGAATAGCATTCCGTAATCTTGTCAAATAATCTGCAATAGGATCTGTCATAATATTATATGTTTTTTAATTTACCAACTTGCTTTTTTGACTCCGGGAATCAGCCCTTGTGAAGCCATTTCGCGGAAAACAATTCGACTTATACCAAAATGTCTCATATATCCTTTTGGGCGTCCTGTAATTCCACAACGATTGTGCATTCTGATTTTAGAGGAATTACGAGGAAGTTTTTGTAATCCTTCCCAATCGCCCTCAGCTTTAAGTTTGGCACGCTTTTCAGCATAACGAGCGACTAATTTTGCCCGTTTCACTTCCCGTGCTTTCATTGATTCTTTTGCCATATCGTAATAATTATTTTTTTAAGTTTTTAAAAGGCATTCCAAATTCGCGTAAAAGAGCAAATGCTTCTTCGTCTGTTTTACCGGTGGTAACAAATGTAATTTGGAGTCCCAAAATTTTATTAATTTTATCTAAATCAATTTCCGGAAAAATAATCTGCTCAGTGATTCCCAAAGTATAATTTCCTCTACCGTCAAATTTAAAATCAACGCCTTTAAAATCTCGTACTCGAGGTAAGGCAACTGAAATCAGACGATCCAAGAACTCATACATTCTTTGATTCCTGAGTGTTACTTTTACACCAATAGGAATATTTCTACGGAGTTTGAAATTAGAAATATCTTTCTTTGAAATTGTAGCAACTGCTTTTTGTCCTGCAATATCAGTAATTTCTTCGATTGAAGTTTCAATTAATTTTTTGTCAGCAACAGCTTCACCAACACCCCTATTAATTACAATCTTCTGTAATTTTGGGACTTGCATCACAGACTTGAAGTTAAATTCTTCCATTAATTTAGGAACAATTTCTTCCTGATACTTTGTTTTTAATCTCGGAATATAATTATCCATTATTTAAGTTCCTCCCCTGATTTTTTAGCATAACGAACTAATTTACCTTTATCATTTAATCGACGCCCAACTCTGGTAGGTTTCCCTGTTTTTGGGTCAATAGGCAATAAATTGGAAATATGAACAGGTGCTTCACGCTTAATAATACCGCCATTAGGATTATCCTGATTTGGTTTTGAGCTTTTTGAGACCATATTAATTCCCTCTACGATAGCTCTTTTTTTAGAAACAATAACTTCAAGGACTTTACCTTTTTGTCCTTTGTTATTTCCGGCTATCACCATAACCTCATCACCTT
>JALTEO010000392.1 GCA_027073875.1 Bacteroidales bacterium | reverse complement strand
GAATTAGAGAAAATAAAGCTGAATTCAAAATATAAGATTTTGAACGCCCTAAATAACGGGATTTTTCCAATAAATATCCTCTGAAAAAAAACTCCTCCGCAATAGCTGGCAAAATTGCCAAAAAAATGATGTTCAATAAAATCTTACCATTCGTAAATTTGATTTGCCCACTCTTGAAAAACATAAAGACAATTGAAGTGGAAAACACAAAAAATATCGCAGAAATAATTGCTAAAATTAAGAATGTCTTAATATCTTTATGTGATTTTTTGATCGGTTTAGGCATTAATAAAAATCCTGTTAAAAAGAAAATCGCATCAATAATTACCGTCTTTAAATAAAGAATTGAAGTAAAATGGGTAATCAAAAAATTTATCAGATATAAACCAATAAAAACAATTAAGTAAAAATCTTTTCTTTCAATTAATTTTAAATTCATAATATTATCTCCCCATAAAATACTTTTTCAAAATCAATATTTTTGTATAGTTTTTTAATTTAGGAAGGTAGTTGCAAGGCGTACCTTATCTTTACAAAACAGAATCTTATTGGCAATTATTTCAATAATAGATTTTTTCTTGACTAATTTACACTACAATATTGTTGGACATAGTAGTTCTAGAAAAGTTATGTTTTCTCCGCAAGTATACAAACAAACAAAGATGATTTTTTTGAATAAGGAGCAAGAAGAATTGATAAAGAGAAATTTGCTACAAGAAAATATTGAAATGAAAAGCCAACACTCAATAAAAATGAAATCAATATGACACAAGATAGGAACCAAAATCCTGAACAAATTGCTCGTGATAAAATCGACCAGATGTTGATTGATACAGGTTGGCTTGTGCAATCAAAAAAAGAAATTGATTTAGGAGCAAACAAAGGTGTGGCTGTTCGTGAATATCAAACAGATATAGGCCCAGCAGATTATGTGTTGTTTGTTGACAGAAAGCCGGTTGGGATTATTGAAGCAAAAAGAGAAGATGAAGGCTATCACCTAACTAAGGTCGAAGAACAATCTAAAGCTTATGCTACTGCAACATTAAAGTACAATATCAATAAAGATGATCTACCTTTTGTTTACGAAAGTACAGGTGTTATTACACGTTTTAGGGATTTGCGAGATCCAAAACCAAGAGGAAGAAATGTTTTTAGCTTTTTTAGACCGGAAACACTTGCCGAATGGCTGAAAAAAGATAGAAGCCTTAGAACAAGATTACAAGATATTCCACAATTGAATGTTGAAGGACTTAGACCTGCTCAAATAATTGCTATTCAAAACCTTGAACAATCGTTTAAAAATAACAGACCTAAAGCCTTAATACAAATGGCTACGGGAGCAGGAAAAACATTTACAGCAGCTACTTTTGTTTATCGCCTATTAAAATATGCAGATGCTAAACGAATACTGTTTTTGGTTGATACAAAAAATTTGGGAGAACAAGCTGAACAAGAATTTATGAGTTTTCAGCCAAATGACATCAACAGAAAATTCACAGAATTATACAATGTTCAAAGACTTACATCAAGTTACATTCCTACGGATAGTCAAGTTTGCATTTCTACAATTCAACGAATGTACGCCATTTTAAAAGGCGAAGAATTAGAGGAAGGTGCAGAAAATGACAATCCGAATGAGAACAGTTGGATGCATAAGCAACTGAATAAAAAACAGGCAATGCCTGTTGTGTATTCGGAAAAAGTTCCAATTGAAATGTTTGATTTTATCGTAATTGATGAATGTCACCGCTCAATCTATAATCTTTGGAAACAAGTGTTAGATTATTTCGATGCTTTTTTAATTGGACTAACTGCAACCCCCGATAAACGAACTTTCGGCTTTTTTGAAAAAAATGTAGTGAGCGAATATACCTACGAGCAATCGGTAATTGATGGCGTTAATGTTCCTTACGATGTTTATACTATCGAAACTGAAATATCTAAAAAAGGAGCAAAAATAAAATCCGGATGGTTTGTTGATAAGCGAGATAAACTCACACGAAAAAGCCGTTGGGAACAAGTTGATGAAGATACTGAATACACAAAAAACGATTTAGATAAAAAAGTAGTTAGCCCCAACCAAATCAGAACCATAATTCGCCAATTCCGAAAAGCATTGGAAACCGAAATATTCCCCAACCGAAAAGATAAAAACGGAGATTACGAAGTACCAAAAACACTGGTATTTGCTAAAACCGATAGCCACGCAGACGACATCATTAAAATAATAAGAAAGGAGTTTGACGAGGGAGATGACTTTTGCAAAAAAGTAACGTACCGAGCAACAGAGAACCCAAAATCTGTTATAAATCGTTTTCGTAATGACTATAATCCAAGAATTGCTGTTACAGTTGATATGATTGCCACAGGTACGGATGTAAAACCTTTGGAAGTTCTGCTATTTATGCGTGATGTAAAAAGTACCAACTATTTTGAGCAAATGAAAGGTAGAGGAACTCGTACTATTAACAAAGACGATTTTCAATCAAACAATACTTCTGTTAAAGGAGCACACAAAACGCATTTTGTAATTGTAGATGCCATTGGAGTTACCAAATCGAAGAAAACAGATAGCCGACCATTAGAACGCAAACCAACTATTGCCCTAAAAGATTTATTGGGTGCTGTTGCTGTGGGAGCAAGAGATGAAGACCTATTTCTTTCGCTTGCCAACCGATTAATCCGTTTGGAAAAACAAATTACAGACAAGGAAAAAGATAAACTTTTGGAATTATCAAAAGGCAAAAATCTAAAACAAATCACTAAGGAACTGCTAATCGCTTTTGATAAAGATGAAATTGAAGAAAAAGCACAAACGAAAATAGATGAAATTCCTGTTAAGGAGAGAACACCTGAAAAAGAAGAACAAGCAAAAAAAGAAGCACAAGAAGAATTAATTTTACAAGCGGCATCTACTTTTAACGGAAAGCTAAACGAATATATCGAAAATGTTCGCAGAGAACACGAGCAAATTATCGACAGCATAAATATTGATGAAGTTACAAAATCCGAATGGGATACAACTTCGGTTGATAAAGCAAAAAAGATTGTAAAAGATTTTAGCGATTACCTTGAAGCGAACAAAGACGAGATAGAAGCACTTACTATTTTTTACAAACAGCCATACAATCGCAGAAATATCACTTTTAAAATGATACAAGATGTTTTTGATAAACTAAAAACTGACAAGCCAATACTTGCACCCGATTATGTTTGGGAAGCATACGCTGTGCTTGATAAAATAGATACATCTGTACAGACGCAAAGCCTTTCGTCTCTTACAAAATTAATTTCGCTTATTCGCAGAGCTTGTGGAATAGATAATGAACTGAAAACCTTTGACAAAACCATAGACGAGAATTTTAAAACTTGGATTTTTAAACAAAATGCAGGAAAACACAACCGTTTTAATGCAGAACAGATGGAATGGCTTAGAATGTTAAAAGACCACGTTGTAAGTTCGTACCATATTGAAATTGATGACCTTGATTATACACCATTCGACAGCAAAGGCGGAAAAGGAAAAATGTATCAACTTTTTGGAAATGATATGGATGAAATTATTAATGAACTTAACGAAGTATTGGCTGCATAATTTTGTATGGAAAAATTTAGAAGAAAATACAGAATACAATCAAATCGTGCACAATTTTGGGATTATTCATCCCCTGCAAATTATTTTATTACAATTTGTATTGAGGACAGAAAATGTATTTTAGGAAATATTGTAAACGGGAAAATAGTTCTGTCTGAATTTGGTAAAATTGTGGAATTGGAAATAAAAAAAATATCCGAATATCATAAACGCATAATTTTGGATATATGGACGGTAATGCCCAACCATATACA
This sequence comes from Bacteroidales bacterium, assembly GCA_027073875.1. Classification (GTDB taxonomy): domain Bacteria; phylum Bacteroidota; class Bacteroidia; order Bacteroidales; family JALTDM01; genus JALTEO01. Next base: position 1,667 of record JALTEO010000392.1, on the reverse strand, counting down.
TTTGATTATATCATTGGATGATTATGATTTTGATAATGGAATTTCATCGGTTGGTGATATTGATCACAATGTTGGTGATATTGATCACAATGGCGATAAAACCATTGTAGAGAAAATTCATGAATTTTCTCTACGCAATCCCAACGACCAACAACACCAGAACAAACCAACCACAGATGAAATCAAACAATATCGTAAACAACGGCGAAAAATGTTAATCCCCAAAATATTGGGGAAATTTCAACAACAAACATCAAAACAGATAAATATTTTACGAAACACACCGGGAATGAAAAATTGGCAACCCAATTACCACGACCATATTATACGCAACAATGGTGAATATGAACGCATCAAAAATTACATTATTAATAACCCGCAAAAATGGACAAATGATAAATTTAACCAGAACAATAACGGTAGAGAAAATTCATGAATTTTCTCTATTATGAATTTTCTCTATTATGAATTTTCTTTACAACAACAATAGGTGCAAAAAATTAATTATGAATGACGAATTACGAAATATGAATGAGGATTGGGTGGAAGTTGATTTGGGAGATATTTTTGAAATTGACGGCCTCGATTATACACCATTTGACAGCAAGGGCGGAAAAGGAAAAATGTATCAACTCTTTGGAAATGATATGAATGAAATTATTAATGAACTTAACGAAGTACTGGCTGCGTAATGAAGGATAAATTAAGAAAAGATTGGGCTTTTGCTTCATTAGTAAAAGATTTAAACTATGTAAAGACTGGAGTTTCTGTATATAATGGCAAGAAAGAGTATTATTCAACTGGTAGTATTAAAAACAAAATGTTTGTTTCAGAAGGATTATATTCATTCACTGAAAAACCTTCTCGTGCAAATAGATGTGGGCAACTTGGAGATGTGCTTCAAGCAAGAATGAAAGATACCGACAAAGCAATAATTATTACAGATAAATTTGACAAACAGCTTTTTTCAACAGGTTTTATACAGATAAGACCTTCAAAAGAAACTATAATTTCAGAATATCTTTTATACTACTTTAAGTCGAAATTATTTTTAAATGAAAAGGATAAGAATTGTTCAGGTTCTACCCAATCTGCTTTAAATGACAAATCAGCACAAAACTTATTAATCCCAATAGCCCCCCTACCAACCCAACGAGCCATAGTTTCAAAAATAGAAAGCCTTTTTTCCGATTTAGACAATGGTATTGCCAACCTAAAAAAAGCACAAGAGCAACTAAAAATATACCGCCAAGCAGTGCTAAAAAAAGCCTTTGAGGGCGAACTCACCAAAGAGTGGAGAGAAGAGATTGTAAAGACGAACGGCCGTTCGTCTCGACGTGCTGATATATTACCCACAGCCGAAGAACTACTACAACAGATAAAAGAAGAACGCCAAAAGCACTACGAAAAACAACTCGAAGACTGGAAAAAAACAGTTAAAGAGTGGGAGAAAAACGGGAAAGATGGTAAGAAGCCGAGTAAACCGACAAAGTTAAAAGTTGATTTAGATTTATCAATGACATTACAAGATTTAAAGGAACTTCCAAGTAATTGGACAAATATTAATTTAGATTTTGCTGTTTATAAATTGGGAGATGGACTTCACGGAACACCAAAATATAATGAAAATGGTGAATATTATTTTATTAATGGCAATAATTTAAATA
>JALTEO010000391.1 GCA_027073875.1 Bacteroidales bacterium | reverse complement strand
GTTTACATCAACCCAATTTCTATTGCCGACATTTGTAAGCAGATATTCATAAACCTTTTTGTTATATGCTTCAAAAGAAATTTTTATTTCTTTGCTTTTATTTGAAGGAAAGGCATTAAACATAAACTCCGGATTTGCTATTCTAATCCGGTTGCTCAAAAATTCATAATCTAACTTATTAGCACTTGATGCGGCACCAAGTGCAATAGCTTCCAAAATATTCGTTTTCCCAGAACCGTTTGCACCAATAACTACATTTATTCGTCCCAGCTCAACTGATAGATTTTTAATAGATTTAAAATTGGTTATTTTAAGTTCTTTTATCATATTTACTTACATTTCAACAAAATTATTTTCAAACCTTTACCTTATCTGTCGTATATTTTTCTTCTACTGCCGCCCACAATTGTTTTTTGTAAACCGTGCGGTCAAATCGCGGACATTCGTCTACGGAATTTACTTCCAGTGTAGAATAATTCATAGCAGTCATATATTCCGGCGACCGTTTGGCTCCTTCACCCACATTGATTAAAACAACATCGTCGTCGTGGATGGCATTTTTCATCAGCGACTCAAAAAATCCGCCAATGGCAACCGTAGCGGCAGGTCCTACTTTTACCGTTGTATGATAAGTTGAAAGACGGGCAATATCCAATGCCATATCCTCATCAAAAGATAATATTTCACCGTTGCTGCGTTTTACAATATCGGCAATAATAGGATAAGTCGTCGGGTTACCTGTGGACAGTGTCGGAATTTTGGTATAAGGATTAATTAATATCGGATAATCGTGAAGCCAACCTTCGGGGAAATTATTTGCTTTTGCCTTTTCCCACGCCAATGCCATCGGGTTACAGCGATGCGGTTGCGACAAAATGAACCGTGGCATTTGTTTCACCAAACCGGTATCTTCAATTTCTTTGATACCTTTTTCAATGGCAATAGGTCCTGTTCCACCACTTAAAGCTTGGATGTAAACAGTCGGAAATTCTTCCATCAACCGCAGCCACTCAAAAACCATTGTTTTTTTGGCTTCCACACGAATGGGGTCAATATTGCCAAGCGATATCAGAATGCCGTGTTTCTTGGCATATTCGGCAGCCACTTTTTTTGCTTTGGCATAATCGCCGCGGACTTTGAAAATCCGTTGTCCGTAAGTGCCCATCTCCGCTTGATGTGTCCGTTGTGCATTCTCGGGAATAAAGATAGACAACGAAACGCCTGCCAACGATAAATAACGAGCATACGCCGTAGCAATATTTCCGGTGCTGGCAATAACATATTCCTTAATACCGGTTTCTTTCAAAAGACTGGCAGCCATTGTGGCGGCAGCATCTTTAAAAGTTCCCGTTCCTGCATTCTCATCGTTGCGATAAACAAATACTTTACAGTTGACCGAAAAGTTTTTACGGGCATATTCTTCTAAAAATTCCCACCGGTTTACGGGAATGGCTCCCTCGCCCAATGAAATAATGTTTTCCCGATTGTAAAGCGGTAAAAAGTCAAAATACCGCCACAAACTATTTTTATGTTTGCTGTTGTTATTATTTATCAGGTTTTGTATTTTTTCTGCCGGCTCAGGATATTCAACAGTAACCATATTCGACCCGTCGGGACAGGTTTGGTTCATTGCAAACCAATCATTAAAATCACCAATTACTTCACCTGTTTTCTCACACCTTAACTGATATTTCTTCATTTCTTCCTTGTTTATATTTTAGTTTGTAAAGTTTAACAATCCCTTAATCCCTCCCGAAATTTGTTCGAGGACAAGCTCTTTACTAATGGGGAAATAAGAAGTTGAAAGTTCATAAAGTTTCATTCGTGCCAAAGGCATCCTCCCGAAGGGATCCCGTTGGGGCTTTGGGATAATTCGTAATTTAATTAGCACATTATTCATTCGTAATTCCTAATTGATAATTCGTAATTTATATTTGTGTGTCAAAATTCTTTGTCATAGCTATTTCATTTTTCCTTTTTTTATCCGATGAGTAACAACTCATCACATATCACTGTTATTTTCTTTTGACAAAAACTTATCCATCAGATATTTTGCCATTTCATTTAGATTGAGTTCCTTGTCACTATCTACATCAAACACATTGTTTTTGATTAGAAAATCTACAATAATCATTTTTGTCTCTGTCTTTGGAGAATGCAATAATGACGATAATAAATCTAACATATCAACAAACTCTGTTTCAACTAACAGAGCTAAATAATCGCGACAAAACTCACTTTTTGTATCCGAATAGCTGCACGCTTTTTCCAAGTCATCCGATGCTTTTTCTTTTTGCCCTTGTGCCAAACGAATCTTCCCACGGAGATTAAAGTATTTCGGATTATCGGCATCATATAATAATGCCACATATATCATATCGAGTGCCTTATTGAGATTCTGCTTGTGAAATTCAATATTGGCAATGCCGTAAAATGCCTCGGAATGCTTGGGTTCTTTATCTAAAACAACCAAGTAATGCTCTTTGGCTTTGTCATATTGTTTTGTCTGCACATATATATCGGCAACACTCAAATGATAGTTAACTTCTTCAGGATATTTTGATAATAAAAAGTGATAATATTTCAACGCATTTTCCGTATCACCTTTTTGTTGAAAAATTTCAGCAATATGCTCTACCGATGTATGAGAATCTTCATCCAAAGCAAATGCAAAGAAAAATGCCTCCAACGCTTTATCTTGCTGATTATCTTTCAGATACAAACCGCCTAAATAGTCCCACATCATTTCGTCAAAAGGATTACCTTCCAATATCCGGCTCATATACCGGGCACTTTTCTTATAATCCTTAATTTTTTCGTAGCAGAGCGAAACATCATTTAAGACATCTTCGTCATCATATCCCATACTGATTAGCTGCTCGAAAAACACCAACGCTTCCTTAAAATAATCGTTAGACATCAGATAACCCGAGATGGAAAATAAAAAAGTGTCTAAATCTTCATCGTCAACGACTTCCAACGACTTTTTATACGCTCTCATTGCTTCCGGAATTTTCTTGTCACGGATGAGAATATTTCCCTTCAAAAAATGAAGTTCCGGATTTTGACTTTCCAACGGCTCAATGTCTTTCAAAATTTTCAGTGCTTCGTTTTTCTTATCTTTTTTAAAAAGCACATTGGCTTTCATCAATAAAATTTCCGTAGAAAAAGGATATTGTTTTTTAGCCACAGAAACCGCCTGCAATGCCTTGTTATACTGATAATTATCCGTATAATATGAAATAATATCCATAAACTCCTCCATATCGAAAAAGGCACTCTCCGATTTTACCATCATTGCCTCAAATCGCTTAATCAGCGAAGAGATATGCTGGTCTGAAGGCTGGAAGTCATCGTCTCGTTTCATTTATTTTTTCTGGATAATATCGTTTAGTTGCTTGTAAGTATCATCAAAAAAGTCTATTGCCTCTTTGGCAATCGCACCATAATACTGTTTAGATGATTGTTTTTCGTCACGGGTCTCGTTGTGATTGATGCGGGTAACCAACTCTTCGTGTTTCTCCACAGATTTCATTATCAACGATTCAACGGTTTTTTGTTGTTCATCATCTTTTTTAATTTCCCGAATCATAATAGCGTCGGCAATCATTTCCTCGAAAAGGAAATTCACTTCTTTTTTTATTTCTCGCTTTGAAGCCATAAAATATTGTTTTTTGCAAAAATACGCTTTTTTCGGCATTCTCGATGAAACCCAAAAGAAGTTTTCAACTATATTTTCACAGTTAATTGACGAAAATAAATTACATACAGAAAAATTAACTCGCTTCATTCATACAAGAGCGGCATAAAAAAAGATTCTAAAAGACAAAAGAGATCGTCATTGCGAACGAATGTGAAGCAATCTACTAACGGAACGCAACAGATTGCTTCGTCGTTCCTCCTCGCAATGACGGATTAGTTTGATGAGATTCTTCACTTCGTTCATAATGACAAAACAAAACCGGAGACACCTTAAAACAGAGCCATTTGTCATATTGAGCGAAGCGAAATATCTGTTTTTTTGTCATCTTATATTTGTAAAATCAAAAAATATATTCAAACTTCAGCAATAATTATTATCCCTTAAAAAAGTAAGCCACGATCTTCGCAAAATCTTCTTTGCTCAGTTGCTCGGGGCGTTTGTCGGCAAAAAAACGGATATCATCGGGAGCTTCCGAAAAATCAACAAATCCTTGTAACGACTTTCGTAACATCTTCCGCCGTTGGTTAAATGCCTTTTTCACAAACGAAAAAAAATATTTGTCGGAAAAAGGAAACCGGACAGTTTGCTTTCGCATAATCCGAAAAACAGATGATTCCACTTTCGGTGGCGGGACAAATACATTTTTACTGACATTAAACAACAGTTCCACCTCGTAAAACGATTGTAATAACACACTCAAAATACCATAATCTTTGGTGTTCTGTTGTGCCGCAAACCGCTCGGCAACTTCCCGTTGCACCATAAAAACGCCATAATCAATTAGTTGCCGGTTTTCCAAAATCTTGAAAATAATTTGCGAAGAAATATTATATGGCAAATTCCCAATTAACGACAACGAAGTAAATTCCGATAAATCCATTTTCAAAAAATCGGCATTTATAAATGCGTCTTTTCGTGCCGGAAATTTCTCACATAAAAACGCATACGCATCTTTGTCAATCTCAACAAATGAAAAGTTTTCCAATTCTCTTTCAAAAATATGCTCTGTGAGTGCTCCCATCCCGGGACCAATCTCCATACAAGCCGAATCATCGGGCGGTTGGAAGCTGTCCAATATCTTACGAATGATATTCTGATCTTTCAGAAAATGTTGCCCGAGACTTTTTTTAGGTTGAATAGTCATTTTATAAATCTACCACGGAAAGCGTTCAAAAACTAATAATAAGGAAATACCGATACCTATGCCCGAAAGAACAAGATTCCATTCACGGCGGGATGCGTGAAATTTATTTACAACCAACCAAGTTAAAAACAAAATAACGGCTACGACAATCCATTGTCCAAATTCCACCCCAAGGTTAAAAGAAAGTAACGGCATGGCAATACTTTGTTCTTCGCCAAGCATACTCTGCAAATATGACGAAAATCCCAATCCGTGAATCAGTCCAAAAAACATCGCAATGCTGTATTTTATCCAATATTTTGTTGTAAAAGCACGATAATCTTTTTCCTGTTTGATAAATAAATTCTCAACACCGGTCAAAAAAATAGTTACCACTATCAGCCATTCTATAATTGCTGACGGCACGACGACAATATGCAGGGTAGATAATGCCAAACTCAATGAGTGACCAAGCGTGAATGCTGTAACTAATGCTAAAATATTTTTCCATTGTTTCAGCTTATAAACAGCCGTAAGCATGGTAACGAATAAAATATGGTCGTATGCCTCAACATTAATAATGTGAAAAAAACCAAGTTTTAGATACAGTCCAAACATTTGACAAAGATACAAAAAGGTAAGTATTCCTGTTGTTTTTTCGTTGGGTATTTATTTTTATCTAAAAAATAAAAAC
>JALTEO010000390.1 GCA_027073875.1 Bacteroidales bacterium | reverse complement strand
TTTCCCACCTTTAACATCTACATCGAACAAAATATTTTTTCCTTCTGCAAAGATTCGTTCAATTTCTTCTTTAAGTGTACCGTAAAATAATCCTTCGTAAACTTCTTCCCATTCAACAAATGCAGATTTTTCAATATAACTCTTAAACAATTTATTATCAAAGAAATAATAGTCAACACCATCGGCTTCGGTTGCTCTTGGTTCTCTTGTGGTTGCCGATACCGAAAAAGTCAAATGAAGATGCTCTTGTGAAAGCAGATATTGAGCCATTGTTGTTTTGCCGGCTCCTGACGGTGCTGAGATAATAATCACTTTATTCATGCGTATTTTCCTGAAAATTTCATCAAAGTTATTATTTTTGTAAAAATTTTAAGCAATGTTGAACGGAAAAAAAATAATTATTGTCTTGCCGGCTTATAATGCTGCCTCTACTTTACGCGAAACTTATAATGAAATTCCTTTCGATGTTGTTGATGATGTGGTACTTGTAGATGATGCCAGTAAAGACGATACGGTAAAGGTCGGAAAAAAAATCGGGATAAAAAATATTGTAGTGCATGATGAAAATAAGGGGTATGGCGGAAATCAAAAATCTTGCTATGATAAAGCCCTTGAACTTGGTGCTGATATAGTTGTGATGCTTCATCCTGATTATCAATATACGCCAAAACTGATTATTCCCATGGTTAGTATGATAGCAATGGATGTATATCCTGTGGTTTTGGGGTCGAGAATCCTTGGAAAAGGTTCATTGAAAGGCGGTATGCCGTTATACAAATTTTTATTTAATCGCTTTCTGACACTTACTCAGAATATCTTGATGGGACAGAAACTTTCTGAGTATCACACAGGATACAGGGCTTTTAGTGCAGAAGTGCTAAGATCAATTGATTATCATGCTAATTCTGATGATTTTGTCTTTGATAATCAGATGCTTGCTCAGATATTTATGAATGGATTTGAAATAGGGGAAGTATCGTGTCCTACACTTTATGATGAAAATAGTTCATCAATTAACTTTAAGCGGAGTGTCAAATACGGATTGGGTGTTTTGGGTGTTTCCTTTCAATATTTTTTCCAAAAAATAGGAATTGCAAAATACAAGTATCTCAGAAAAGTATAGGTATAAAGAAGAACTGAATAAAAAAAGCCACCCAAAAATGGATGGCTAATTTCTTTTGAAGTAAAAAGTATTACTTATTTCTTAATGTTTTTATAGCGGTTGTAGAATTTATCTACACGACCTGCTGTATCAACTAATTTCATTTTACCTGTGAAGAACGGATGAGAAGTGTTGGAAATTTCAACTTTTACCAACGGATACTCCACACCGTCAATCTTAATGGTATCCTTTGTTTTAGCTGTTGAGTTGGTTATAAATGTATAGTCGTTTGAGATGTCTTTAAATACAACTAATCTGTAATTTTTCGGATGAATATCTTTCTTCATTGCAATGAGATTTTATTTTTTTTGGACTGCAAAAATACGATGTTTTAATAAACCTGCAAAATAAATCTATAAATTTTCAAAATATTTTAATTTTCCGGT
>JALTEO010000389.1 GCA_027073875.1 Bacteroidales bacterium | reverse complement strand
TCCCAGGTTTCGCTATATGGTGGGGCCATTTGCAGAGAGGTTATTTATTATGCTCAAAAAATTCCTCCCCGCATCCCTTTCTGAGCTGATGTTTGAGAAGTACTACAAGCTGTGAGCGTGGGATGGGCGCGTTGCCGGATTAAATTGTTTATTTCATAGATAGAAATCCGTTAAGTTTGTGCATCTTTGATAAAAATTAAAAGAGTAATTGCGACGATTGAGATATATAACAATATATCTCGTTTAACCTTTATAAGTTATAATATAATGTGAAGTTTGGAGATAATTAATAAGAAGTTATAATATAATTAAAAAGAAAGGAGTGTATTCAGATTTATGTTTGATATTTATATTGTAAGAAATAAAACTGTAAATATCTCGCCAGAGGAATCTATAAAGTAATCGTAGAATGAATAAAGAAATTCCAACTATGAGGACTAATAAAGAAAAACAAGTAATGCTTTCCGAGAATTTAGAATCGGTTCCTTTTACTTCTAAGACAGTTATATTAAACAAAGAAAAATTTGTTTATTTATTAAAGGAGATAATCAATCAAGACAATCTATCATCGTTGCAGAGTAAAATTACAGTCTTAAGAGATATTATAAAATCTCCTAAAAAAGATCAAGAAGGGCTTTTAAATATAACTTCAAATGGTGACACCATCTCACTACGCAGAGATATTTTGATTTCAGAGTTAAATCAGATTTTGGAAGCAAAAACAATTGGACGGGCAAAATATTATACAAAAAGACTTATAAACGGAGTCGAAAAAGTTAAAATTAACAAAATTAATGATATAAATCTTTCAAGATGGAAAGAATATGATGAAATTATAACAGATAGTCTCTGGATAATAAATAACAGGGATTCCTCTGGTGCTCATAAAGCGTGGTATTGGGGTAATTTTATTCCACAGATACCACATCAAATGATGATAAGATATACTAAAAGAGGAGATTGGGTTCTTGATCCATTTGTTGGTAGCGGAACAACATTAATAGAATGTAGAAGACTTGGCAGAAACGGAATTGGAATAGAGTTAAACCCAGATGTAGCCAAAAAAGCAAGTAGTTTAGTCAATAAAGAGTATAATAAATGTAATGTAACAACCGACATTATAGTGGGAGATAGTAGAAAGATAAATATAGAAAATATTTTAAGTAAATATAAAATAAAACAAGTGCAACTCCTTATTATGCATCCTCCCTACCACGATATTATTAAGTTCTCTAAGGATAAGAACGACCTTTCAAATGCAAAAAGCACCGAAGAATTTTTGAAGATGTTTGGTGAAGTAGTAGATAATACTACGCCATATTTGGAAAAAGGTAGGTACTTTGCTTTAGTTATCGGCGATAAGTATTCCAAAGGTGAGTGGATACCATTAGGATTTTATTGTATGAATGAAGTTTTAAAAAAAGGATATTCATTAAAAAGCATAATTGTAAAAAATTTTGAGGAAACAAGGGGTAAGAGGAATCAAAAAGAACTTTGGAGATATCGGGCATTAGCCGGAGGATTTTACATTTTTAAGCATGAGTATATTATG
>JALTEO010000388.1 GCA_027073875.1 Bacteroidales bacterium | reverse complement strand
TCTTCAAGCATGTTTGAATTATATCATCATAGTGTGTCATAAGTAAGTTAGATAAAACGTTATTAATAAAGAGTGCCTTATAACGACATGGATTTTTATTCGTACCACAAATTTATCAATCTCAATCTGTTAAAAAAAATGTGTTGATTGAAAAAATTATTTTAATTTTCCAAGATAATACTTTTGAAGTCTTACAACCTAAAAAAGAAGTAAATGGAAACTTATAAAATTTATTGTGGTGGTGAGTTTATAGCTACCAGTCAGGAACTTAAGGTGTTCTCTCCGTTTGATAACCGGCAAATAGCAACTACTTTTTTGGCACAAACGGACGATTTGGAAACAGCTATCGCAAAAGCAGAAGCGGTAAAAGATACGATGAAACACTTACCCGTTTACAAGCGGTTTGAGATTTTACGGTCTATATCGCAGACTATTGAGAAGAATAAAGACCGTTTGGCAACGGTTTTAGCCAAGGAATCGGCAAAACCTTTTCGCTATGCCTTGGGAGAGATTAATCGTGCCGTGCAGACTTTTTTGGTGGCGGCAGAGGAAAGTAAACGATTGCCCAAAGAATATATTTCGTTGGATTGGACAGCTCCGGGAGAAAATAAGGAGGGCTTGGTAAAATATTTCCCGATTGGATTGGTTGCAGGTATTTCGCCGTTTAATTTTCCGTTAAATCTGGCAGTTCACAAGATTGCTCCTGCCATTGCAGCGGGAAATCCAATTATTTTGAAACCGGCACGATCAACGCCGTTATCATTATTGGAATTGGCAAAGATTATTGACAAAACGGATTTGCCAAAAGGGGCGGTTTCTATTTTGCCTATGGACAGGGAATCAGGCAATCAGTTAGTTACTGACGACAGATTCAAATTGCTTAGTTTTACCGGTTCGCCTGCCGTAGGATGGAAAATGAAGCAACAAGCCGGACGAAAAAAGGTATTGTTGGAACTTGGTGGTAATGCCGGCGTCGTTGTCGGGAAATCAGCAGATATTGACCTTGCCGTAAAAAGATGTATGATTGGTGGATTTGCCTATTCAGGACAGGTGTGTATTCATGTACAACGGATTTATATTCAGGAATCTATATTTGATGAATTTGTGCAAAGAATGATTGATGCCACTAAAAAACTAAAATATGGTTCACCGGAAGATGCGGAAACTGAAATTTCGGCAATGATAGACGAAGACAATGCCATTAGGGTAGAAGAATGGGTAAATGATGCTGTTGCCGATGGTGCCAAGATTCTTTTTGGCGGCAAACGGAATAAAACATATTACGAGCCAACCATTATCACCAACACGCATCCGATGATGAATGTATGTGCATTGGAAATTTTCGGACCGGTAGTGACAGTAGAAAAATTTGATAAAATATCGGATGCATTTGCTGAAATCAATAATTCGCAATACGGGCTACAAGCCGGTGTGTTCACAAACGATATTAAGGAAATGAATTTTGCATTTGATGTGCTGGATGTAGGTGGTGTAATTATTAATGATGTGCCAACTTTCCGTGTTGACCATATGCCTTACGGCGGCATCAAAAATTCAGGATTGGGACGCGAAGGTTTGAAATATTCCATTCACGAAATGATGGAGCCTAAATTGCTGGTTAAGAATATTTTGTAGCGTTTTTTGTCGAAAACAAAAAAATAAGTATCCTTCTGATATTGAAGATATTAATTAATAAAACGAACGAACATTTCCAACTTACCTTCGGGAATTGGGCATCTCAACCAACAAACATACTACTACATGCCCAACTCGATTGGACATCTCTATCAAAATGCTCTGTACCATGAAATACCCGATTTTGGAGGTATGTGTTACCACTTCTCATCCTGCTAACTACATAATATTCATATAAATCCTCACTGCATTTTTGCATAACACTGATGTTCTTATAAATTTAATAATTACTCATCAAATTGTTTGGCGTCTTCCCATATCTTATTCATTTCATCAAGATTCATTTCGTGCAGTGATTTTCCTTTTGCAATGGTTTGTTTTTCAAGATAGTTAAATCGTTTTATAAATTTCAGGTTTGTCTTCTCCAGTGCATTTTCAGGGTCAACACCATAAAGTCGTGCGGCATTAATCAGCGAGAAAAATACATCGCCGAATTCTTTTTCAATCTCATTATTATCCTCTGAATTAATTGCTTCCTTTAACTCGTTAAGTTCTTCTGCTACTTTATCCCAAATCTGTTCTTTTTTATCCCAATCGAATCCTACGCCGCGGACTTTCTCCTGAATACGGTTGGCTTTGGTCATTGCCGGCAGGGAGTGGGGAACACCTTCCAAAACAGTTTGTTTTTTTCTGCCTTTTTCTTTGAGCTTCAGTGCTTCCCAATTTTCTTCCACTTCTTGTGCCGATGATACTTTCACATCGCTAAAAATATGCGGATGACGGTAAATTAGTTTCTCATTAATTGTGTCAGCAACATCCTTAATGTCAAATGCTTGCTTTTCTTCGCCAATCTTGGCATAAAAAACAATATGGAGCAATAAATCGCCCAGTTCTTTTTTTATTTCTTCGTAATCGTGTGCCGTAATCGCTTCTGCCAATTCAAAGGTTTCTTCTATGGTTAATCGTCGAAGACTGTCAATGGTTTGCTTACTGTCCCACGGACATTCTTTTCGCAATCTGTCCATAATATCCAGCAGATTTTCAAATGCCGCTAATTGTTTTTGTCGTTTTTTAGTCATAAAATTCAATAGATATCCGTGTTTGTTTATTCAGGTTATAAATTTCTTTAATTTTTCCGTTGTATTGTCCAATTTCCAAGATATTGAAATTATTAAACAAAGCAAAAAGCTCGCCGCCTAATACTTCGTGGTAATATTGATTTATCCTTTTAATCTTAAAATCAGTGTATTGCATCGAAATTTCAAAATGATTAAATTGACTGTATTTTGTAAAATCTGCCTTGGTAATGTTTGAGATAACATTCTGATAAGAGTCAAAATACAAGATCATTCCTTTGATGGCATTATCTTCAAAAAGTGGTTTCGGAAAACGAGGGTCGGTAAATTCTTCGGGAATAAAACCAATTTCATTCAACGGGACTTTATTCAAAATTTGTGTTACTACTTTAGGATAATACTTAATTTCGGAAAAAGGAGACACAAATATTTTAGAGTCCAACCGGACAATCTCTTCCGGCTTTTCATCTTGCAGAAACAGAGAAATAAAGCCATTGTCGGCAGTTATAAAAAAATGATTTTTATAGCTGAAAACCAACGGTGGTTTTTTCTCATCAATAATATTTTGAACAAAAATAAAATGAATGGAACCTTCCGGAAGTAAATGAAAAGTATTTCTAAGTATCAGAGCTGCTTCAATGGTTTCAAAGTGGGTAATCCGCCGGCTGATATCTAAAAAAGCAACATTCGGAACTTTTGATAAGATACTGGCTTTTAATGAACTAATAAGGTAGTCCCGAAAATTTTCTTCACAAGTAATGCTGATTAACGGCATAATCTGAAAACTAGTCTTACTTTTGCATTTGGAATCTCAAAATTATACATAATTTGTAGAACACAATGCAAATTTCTTTTAACATTGAAAATATTGATCAGGTGGCATTCCTCGGTGTAAATAATGCTAACTTCGATTTTGTCGGGCGTTTCTTTCCGAAACTTAAATTGGTGCATCGCGGTGCCGAAATTATTGCTATAGGCGATGATGCAAGTATTGAAGAATTTCAGAAATCATTCGATAAGCTGTTGGGTTATTTTGACTCATTTCAACATATTGACACACAGACAATAGAAGGCATCATACTGGGCGAAACCGAAAAAATTAAAGCCAAAACAAAAGGTAAAAATGTGATTGTGTTCGGCAATAAAGGAAAGATTATTCAGGCACGCACACCTAATCAGGAAAAATTGGTGAAGGCAATGGATAAAAACGATTTGGCATTTGCTATTGGACCTGCCGGCACAGGAAAGACATATACGGCAATTGCTTTGGCTGTAAGGTCGCTGAAAAATAGGGAAGTCACCCGTATTGTCCTGACGCGTCCCGCCGTAGAAGCAGGGGAACAGCTGGGATTTTTACCCGGCGATATGAAGGAGAAATTAGATCCGTATCTGCAACCGCTCTATGATGCTTTGTCGGATATGATTCCACAACGAAAAGTAACGGAAATGCTTGCCGAACGGACTTTGGAGATAGCTCCACTTGCTTATATGCGTGGCAGGACACTTGAAAATGCGTTTGTTATCCTGGACGAAGCACAAAATACTTCTGTCAATCAGCTGAAAATGTTCCTGACAAGGATGGGAGAGAATGCTAAATTTATTGTTACCGGCGATATTACACAAGTTGATTTGCCTAAAAATAAGGAGTCTGGACTGGTACACGCCACAAAGCTACTGAAGTCCATAACAGATATTTCGTTTATCTTTTTCGATAAGTCAGATATTGTGCGGCACCGGTTGGTAAAACAGATAATTGAGAAATACGATAAATAGAAGTGCCTAAAGTGCCTAGAGTTTAGAGTGCCCTATTATAATTACGAATTTTCAATTACAAATTACGAATGTTTTTGGCTCGAATTATTAATTACGAATTATGCAGTATTTAGTAGGCAGTTTTCAGTCTGCAGTAGGCAGTCTGCTAAGCACTATATGAAGTAGCTTGTAAATTAATTGTCCCGTAGGGATAAAACCTTTGTAACAACAAAACAAAACAAAACAGGGAATCGAGCACCGTAGGTGCGACACATATCCTCAAGCACATAGAGCTTAATTAATTACGAATTATACTGTATTCAGTAGGCAGTTCTCAGTCTGCAATATGAACTAAATTGTTAATTGTATATATTAATTGTCCCGAAGGGATGCCTCTGGCATAAACTGTTAATTGTATTGTACATTGTAAATTAAATAGTTTTATACTTTTGCGAAATATTTTTATCTAAATTCGGTTAAAATAACTAAAAGCTTACGATGCGAAAAATCTTTACATTTCTTATACTCCTAACAACTATTCAATTTGCTTACGGACAAAACTTTGAAAAATCGTTTGATGTCATTTTTAAAATGATAAAAGCAAAAAAACTTTCACAGGCAATCAATACCATTGATTCATTAGATAATACCAAAGACTTTACTGTAAATCCAAAATATAACTATTACAAAGCCATTGCGTATTTATCTTGCTACGAGGAAAAAGATACTGCGGACACTAATGACTTTAATTATTTGCAGAATGCATATCAGTCGTTGACAACGCTTGAAAAACTGGATACCTCAGGAACATTCCGTAAAAACACAAATGGGCTCTACGAGCGACTCGGCTCACATTTCTTATTTAATGGGGTAGAGGACTTTAACCGAAAACAATATGACCGTGCATTGCAAGAATTTGAGAAGGTTATTCACATTAATAAAATGCCTTTTCTTAATAGAATCGACACAATGGCTTATTTTAATGCGGCACTGTCGGCAGAAAAATTAGGCGACACGACTAAGGCAATTCAGTTTTTTGAAGATGTGGTGTTGATGAATTTCGGCGGCACTTTTCCTATAATGG
>JALTEO010000387.1 GCA_027073875.1 Bacteroidales bacterium | reverse complement strand
AATGTCTATTATGAAAGAAAAAAACAATCTTAAAATTGTGGGCATTGATTGGGGTTATTATTCCCATTTATAGATGATGTAATAAAACATCTCCCGCTCCCGCACGATTGTATCGTGTGGTTTTTATTATTTGCTTGCCTTTGTTCATCGTTCTGAAAAAGGTTCTTTTTTGTATGGTTCTACAGCTCAAATAAAAAAAGTTTTCAACACCCGCCGTTTTCGTTTGCTTTGCCTTGCTTTCCGCTCTTTTTTTTTCTTTTTAGCCCAGTTGCCGCACGAATCCTTTCCCGTAGTTTCTTGCCCAAACAATAAAAAAGTCCGTCATTCCGAACTTGCTTGTCCTCGAAATGTTTTCGGGATTTCGGAATCTCAACCCATAAAAACAATCTCAACCGGCAAAGAACATAAAGAAAATTTCCTTATCTTTGTGTCAAGATTGTTATGCAAAGTGCACAGAACATATCCTCGCTCCCGCACGAATCCTTTCGTGTGGTTTATTGCCAAAGCAATAAAAAAAGCCCTGATTGGACACCAAAGGTAAATGATGTTGTGGGGAATTTCGATTATCATAAATTTAGCAAAATAATGGCACCTACTTTACAAGGAATGAAAACTAAGTCAGAAGCAACACCTAATAAATCCTCGTTCATTAAGGATATGGTAACTGCATCAGAATATAATCAAAATAATACCCCAACACCTACTCCTAACAATTCAAGTGACAATAAACCGAAGATACAGAAAACAACAGATAAGCAAATTTGGAGGGATGCAAAAGAAATACAAATAGAGCAAAATTATAATGATGCGGGACAGAAAACAGGGAATGTAGGAATAATTCCACTAGATAATGGGGATACATTGCTTAAAGGTAGGGCAGCAGATGGATCACCTTTTGAAACAACAACAAATAAAGAAAATGGAATTGACGATGAATAAACTTTACAAAACAACTATAATAATTATAATTTCAATATTTTTCTCATCTTGTGATAGCAAGCCGGATGAAATAATTTTATCAAGTTATGATAATGGAAACCCACAAGAAAAGTTATATATTTTAAAAGGTGATACATTAGAAAAACAATTTTTCTATGATGACGGAAAAATCAAGAAAAAATATCTTTATGAAGACAATAATATAACAAAGGTTTTTCTTTATTACAAAAAAGGCAATTATTCAGTAACACATGTAGAAAATGGCAAATATGTGGGTAATAGTATTTTATATTATAGAGATGGTAGAATAATGGAAAAGTCAGGATTTTTACATTGTGATATGAATAACGATACTTTTCCTGCATTTACGACATTTTACAGTTATGATACTATAAATGGTCAAATTATTCTAAAAAAATTAGATGCTTTTAGAAAAAAAAAGTTGAAGAAATCACAAGGAGGTTGGTTATATAATAGAATGGCTACATTATTTTTTAACGGTAATGGTAGTATAGATTCATTGAATAGCTATTGGGCACAGATAATAGGGCAGGATACCATAACAAATGATGAGGACTATAAATTTAGTGTTAGAATTTATGAACCGTATTCTACAGCAAGAAAAGACTTTCATGAAGTTGTTATCGGACAATTTAATGAAAATGTTGTACCATTAAAAGTTATTCCCGGGAAATTAACTGATTATCCTTTTAGTGATACAATAGACTGGAATAGTGGGTATAAAAATAAATTTTATTTTAAAATAAAAAAACCATTTAAGAAAGGATACAATTATTTTCATGTTCTGGTTCAATCAGTTTCTAAAGACTCTATAACAAACTCAATTTATATAGGAGAATATTACTTTATACATGATTTTTATGTTGTAAATAACCACGGTAGTAAAAATTAGAAGTTTTTTCGCTGTTGCCCTGCTCCCGCACGAATCCTTTCGTGTGGTTTATTGCCAAAGCAATAAAAAAGTCCGTCATTCCGAACTTGCTTGTTCTCGAAATGTTTTCGGGATTTCGGAATCTCAACCTATAAAAACAATCTCAATCGGCAAAGGACATAAAGAAAATTTCCTTATCTTTGTACTACAAAACATTTATGCAAAACGCACCACACATATCATCCCAAAATGAACTTTTCACCAGTGATTTTTCCCAAAAACACACAGGGGTTTACAATTTCGCCTTCAATTCCCAAGAAAAAGACGACGAAATATATGGCTCTACCGGAACAAGTTACACAGCTCAATTTTGGCAATATGATAGTAGATTGGGAAGACGGTGGAATTTAGACCCGAAACCACAAATAACAATGTCAGATTACGCTTGTTTCAGTAATAATCCGGTTTGGTTTACTGACCCGTTGGGAGATAAAGTTAAAGGTAAAACCGAAGAAGATGCTAAAAAAGGGAAACAAGAAATAGAGAATTCTATGAATATTAAAGATGCTAATGTTAGAGAACAATTTATGGCTTTTTTCAAAATCGGAAAAGAGAATACATTTGAAAATATTAATACACAGAAATTTAATGTATTTATAAACGAAAAGAGTGGATTTACGGCTGACCAAATAGCATTGGCTAATGGATATTTAAAAGCAATAAATGCAGGATACAAAAACAAATATGGTGCACCAAAATCAAAACATAGTTTTATGCTTGAACTTGATTTTAGCACGGTAGGAAGTGGACTTGAAGATGAA
The DNA here is from genome assembly GCA_027073875.1 of Bacteroidales bacterium. Classification (GTDB taxonomy): domain Bacteria; phylum Bacteroidota; class Bacteroidia; order Bacteroidales; family JALTDM01; genus JALTEO01. The sequence continues at coordinate 14,005 of JALTEO010000387.1, read as the reverse complement.
ACAAAAGACTATGCAAGAGTAACAGTAGGAAGCAAAGAATATGTATATACCACCATAAATGGTAAAAAAGCAACTTCAACACAAACACAAAGATTTGTTCATGAACTATTAGGCGAAGGATTTGCAAGAGGAAGAACAGGTGATATTGCAGGTTCAAGTATAAATAAGACTGATAAATATTATCATAGTATGGATATAAGAATAATCCAAACAGAAAATATTTATCATAGAGTTATGAATAATTCGTCTATGCAAAGACTTGGACTTTCTCATAGATTAACAATAGACGATAAAGACGCTGTTCAAAAAAGACCGCCATATTTAAATACATCATTAATATACTCTAAATAATTACATCATGAGAAAAAGAAAACTATTAATGTTCATATTTCTTTCAATTATTATATTACTTATGTCTTTTAAAAAGGTAGAGTATAAATTATTGATATATGCAACAATTAATGACGAGAAAGAAATATATTTTTCAGATACAACACAATTAAAACAAGATTTATGTTTACAAATTAATATTGATACTATTAGTACCGAATATATAGCTTTTTATTCAGATAAACATTATTTTTCATATTCAGGTCAAGATTATACCAAATCACAATTATACGATTTTAAATATTTAAATTATCTAAAACAATTTAAAATAAATGATTATAGAATATGTTTTAATTCAATAGAACCACCCTGTTATTTTGGCAAAGGTAGTTGTGTTTTAGAAAAGCATAAAGAAATGCTAAAAAAATATATTAAAAAAAATAATGATTGGGGCTGGAAAATTCGAATTCAACCATGGACATTGATAGATACTAATGGGGTAATAAGCAATAATATTGATTTTAATTTTGTGTACTTAACAGCTATACCTCGTAGTGTAAGAGAACATATAAAAAAACAGAAATAAGCGACACCGTTCCCGCACGATTTTATCGTGTGGTTTATTACCAAAGCAATAAAAAAGCTCTCAAAACCGGCTACTTTTTCCGGCATAAATAAAAAAACTTATCAACACCCCACCTGCCGCAAGTTTGTAACTTGTGGATTTAAAAATCAGAATACTCTGGGTCGTTATTTTGTAAATCAATAATAAAATTTAAAGCATCAATAAACTTTATTTGGTCGTTGTATTTGTTAGGTATTTCGTTATTAGGTTCAAGTTGTTTGGGTTGTTTTTTTGGTTACTAAATCTGAAATCAATATTCGGTGTTCGGTATTCGTCATTCAAAAAAATAATACCGATTAGTGCCAAAGGCAACCTCCCAAAGGGACTCTTTTGGAGCTTCGGGAGAACACCGATTTAACCCCAAAAATTCACAGAATTTTTTACGATTAAGTAATACCAACAAATTTGGGTATTTCTAAATCGGGATTTCCTGCATTCCCAACCCTTTATCCATCACACATTTATACAATTCACAAAGTTCTTGTATGAATAGTGCGGGTTAAGAAGTTATACTTTAGGCACTCTAGGCACTCCAAACTTTAGGCACTTCGTTTATCCTTTCGTGTGACTTCTTGTGATTTTGAAAGAGTATCTATAACTTTAACAAGGGCGTTGCTCAAAAACAACGCCCTTGCTTTATCTTATTTTAAGATATTATCCTAAATCTCTTCCGTTTCCGTAATCTTGGCTAAGATATCGGCGTATTGGATAACCAGATATTGTTTATCGTCAAATTCCAATTCTGTTCCCGAATATTTTTTAAAAACGACATTATCGCCTACACTAAATTCAGGATTTTCAATATTAGCCATTGCTACAACTTTACCGCTCATTGGTTTTTCTTTCGAAGCCGTATCGGGAATAATTATTCCTCCTTGTGTTTTTTGTTCTTTTTCTTCTTCTATGGCTATCAATACATTTTGATTAATCGGTTGCATTTCTTTCATTGTTTTTTCCTCCATTAATTTGGGTTAATATTTAGTAATTTATCAATTTTAGGTTTGTCAAAACCAACAATAAATTGTCCGTTAATTTCCGTTTGAGGCACACCTTGTTGTCCGGAACCTTTCATCATCCTTTTGGCGGCACTTTGATTTTTCGATACATCAATATCCTGAAACTGTATGTTATTTTGTCGCAAATAGGTTTTTAGCTTATTGCACCACGGGCACGATGGTGTTGAATAGACAATAACGCTTTTGGTAGATTTTCGTCCTGCACCTCCGGCAGCCGGACTTACAATATTCTCGAATACCGACTTATAAAAATGTGGTGAGTTACAACCCTTAATTACTTTCTTAAATTCACCTTTTTGAAATTCCAAAAGAGATGGAACAGTGGTTATTCCATAATTGCCGTGTATGTCTTTTACTGTTGTTACATCAGCAAATAACACCGTGTAGTCTGCATTGTCTTTTTTTGCTTTAGTAATATTTTTTACAGCACATTGGCTCAAATCCGACCCACTTTTATAAAGTAATAGATAGGTGGGTTTTCCTTCCTGAATCTGAGAAATTAATTCATTATGTGATTGAATATGTTCCATAAAAAATTTTTGCTTTGGTTTTCAAAAACTATTCCATACAAGAAAAAAAGCCAATTAATCGGAAAGTTTGACTAATTGGTTTATTTATTAAGAAATTTTGTCAGTTATCGCTGTCATTTATTTATGTTTCTGAACCGGCTTTGCTGTTCCTGTATGTCGTGGTTGGGGAGCTTTTTTATTTACATAGCCGGTAACTCGTAAAGTTACTTCCGGATGATCCGGATCGTTGGTAATAACTGTAATGGTTTTATGTTGTTTACCAACTTTTCCGCGGCTGTTGAATGTTGCTTTGATAAAACTTTTCTTCCCTTTGCTGATTACCTTAGACTCAGGAGCAGTAGCCGTACATCCGCAACTGGATTTTATTTTATGAATCAATAAATCGCTTCTACCCGTATTTTTAAATCTAAAATTGTGCGAAACAACATCACCTTGATTAATGGTACCAAAATTAAATGTTAAAGTATCAAAAGCAATATGTGGTGCATTTTTCTTTTGTTTCTCGGTTAGTTTAGAGAAATCTTCTTTTATTGTAGCACTAACGGAAAGACGATTGCTGGTAATCCGTTGTCCGTTGATAGTAAGATTTACACGGTCAATAACAAAACCCCAGTCATTTTTCTTGGCAGCATCATAAGTAGCAACAATATGACCTTTTTGGTTTGGTTTTAGCGTTGCGGGAACTGCTTTAAGTGTTAGATGAGCCGGAACTCTTTCGAAACCAATAGTAATAGGAGCAGTACCTGTATTAATAATATTGAGTGAATCGGTTCTTACTTCGGTATTCTTGATATTCATGAATGCCAAATGATTAGATTTCAACCGTAAATCGCCTATTTTTTGTGGATAATAGTCTGCAACGGTCTTTTGCCGCGGAATAACATCACCCGTAATTTTAAGAACAACTGTAGGTGTAACAGCATTTGTTTGAACGGTAATTGTTTTATGGAATCTGTTAGGACGATTTTTGGCATTATAGGTTACCTTAATAGATCCTTTTCCTCCCGGAGGAACAGGAGTTCTTGTCCATTCCGGAGTGGTACATCCGCAAGAAGCATGTACATTATTAATAATCAACGGTTGATTACCTGTGTTTGTAAATGTAAAATTGTGTGTTACTTTCCCAACTTCTTCTTTAAATCTTCCAAAATCATAAGTGGTCTCATTAAATGAAATATTGGCTTGTTTTTGTTGTGCAAAAACAATTCCTGTTGCCATCAGCAGGATTCCCAGAAAACTAAAAATTGTTTTTCTCATATTACTGAATTTTTATATTTGATTGCAAAGTTATTTCAAGTGACGAAAGTAATACAAAAAAGTTGCTAATGATTAACAAAATTTAACAAATGTTAGAAATTCAATAATTGCTCCGAAATTAAATTTTGTTGTAAGTTTGAAAAAAAATCCAAATGACAAAACTGTTCACATCATTTTTTCTCCTGATATTATTAGTTGCGTGTAATCAACCTAATATTTCCCGGGAAAAAAATATTCCAAAAAAACCGGTTGAAACAATTACAAAACCGGTACTTATTAAAGGCAAAGTAACTTCTGCCGGCATATTTTCATATTATTTGCCTAATAATTATTCGGATACGGGGGAATTTCCTGTTATTTTTATTTTTGACTCACATGGTGACGGAAATTTACCGTTAAATAACTATTTTACTTGGGCAGAACAATACGGATTTATTTTGGTTGGCTCCAATGTATCAAAAAACGGCTTACCACAAAATCAATTAGAGAATATTATTAAACAATTTTTCCGGAAAGTTTTTGCCACATTTTCAATCGATAAAAACCGGATTTATGTGATGGGATTTTCCGGCGGTGCACGGGTATCGTCTATTGCCGCAATAGAACAACAAGATGTTCGTGGTATGATTCTTTGCGGTGGCGGATTGGCATACAGAAATTTTCCACAAAACAAAAAGATGGATATTCTTCTATTTGCCGGATACGAAGATTTTAATATGGTTGAGTTGATGAATTTAGATACGCTTCTTTCCGAAAATAACTACCGGCATCAATTAATTTTATTTAATGGTCATCATCAATGGCCTCATACATCTGCAATGAAAGATGGATTTTTATGGATATTATTTAACGAGATGAAAGACAGTATTATTCCTGTAAATAAAAAACAGATTAATCAATTTATTACAGTTAATGAGCAAAAGATAAAAGCAGAAAAGAATGTATTTCTAAAATATTTATTGTTAGAGAAAATTGAAACATTTGCTGATGGTTTGGTAAATATTCAAAAGTATCGTAATCAACGCCATGCTTTATCGAATTCAGCAAAATATCAAAAGCAATTAAAATCTTTCCATAAAATAATTATGCTGGAGCAACAACAAGAGCAGTCGTTGGTTCAGGATATGGGAACCCAATCGTTTGAATGGTGGAAAAATAAAGTAGCAGAACTTTCGCAAGATACCGGTAGCGGAACAATGATAGCTAAAAGTCATATGCGGATTTTAAATTATTTGAGTCTTGTTGCCTATATGCAATGTGACAATGCTTTGAAAAATCACCGGCATAATGTTGCGGGTCATTTTATTGCTCTATATCAATTGATTGACCCTGAAAATTCTGATAGCTATTATATGGAAGCTCAATTAGATATACAAGAAAATGATATGTCGGCTGCCATTACGGCTTTACAAAAAGCTGTTGATTTGGGCTTTGATGATTTTAATAGGATGCAAAATGAACAAGTATTTTCTTCGCTATATAACAATCCGGAATTTGAAACTTTGTTAGATAAGATTCGGAAGTAATCTGTTTAAAAACAACTTTTTACTTATCAAAACTTCCTTTATAGTTGTCAGTGTATTTCTAAAATACGCTGACAATAACGAACGACTCGGATCTTTCTATTAACAATTCCCTTGCCCTCCCAAATTTTATTCGGAAAGGATGCCGTCCGGACGATTATCCACGAAAATCTATTCAAAACAAAGTTTTGAGATTTTCGGGAATTAAGGGATGTATTTTATTTTCCTATCCGGAAAAAATCTCTATCTGCTAAGAAATTGAATTTTTGGCGAAAACCAGTTAGTTCCTGATAATGCAATGTTACCAATTCGGCATTTTCTTCAAAGGGCTTTGTTTGTGATATTTTTTCACCAAAAGGATTCAGCACCATTGTGTCGCCGGAATGTGTTACAGTATTGTTATCTTCACCAATACGATTAACGCCGGCGACAAAGCACTGGTTTTCAATGGCACGGGCGATTAATAGTGATTGCCACGCAAATCGCCGTCGCTCAGGCCAGTTTGCAACATAAACCAATAAATCGTAATCCATTGTATTGCGGCTCCATACGGGGAAACGCAAATCATAACACACCAACGGCATAATAGTCCATCCTTGCCATTCTACCAATAGTTGTTCTTGCCCTGCAGAGTAAAAATTATTTTCTCCCGCAAAACTGAACAGATGGCGTTTGTTGTAGTAAGAAATTTTTCCATCGGGAAAAACTGCTACCAAACGGTTGTAGAACTTTTTATTTTCTTCAATGATAAGTGAGGTAAGTATAAGCGTGTGTGTCTTTGCTGAAAAATCTTTTAATAAGGATATGGTTTTCCCTGTCATTGTTTCAGCCAATTTGGTATTCATTGAGAACCCGGTAGAAAACATTTCCGGAAATATTACTACATCGGCATCTGTTGCTTTTTCGTCGGCTAAAGCAAAAAAATGTGAACGATTTTTCTCCTTATTTTCCCATACTATTGATGATTGTAATGTTAGTATTTTCAAGTTATTCATTTCGCAGAAATTTTAACAAATTTACAAATTTCGAATAACAAAAGATTTATGTTAAATCATTTTTATGTTAAAAAAAATTATTCTGTTATATATAAACTACTATTTTTGGGAAAATTTTAAATATAAAATCATGAATATTCCTGATAACTTGAAATTTACTAAAGACCACGAATGGATTCGTGTTGAAGGCAACGAAGCTTATGTTGGTATTACCGATTTTGCACAAGGAGAATTGGGCGACATCGTTTATGTTGAAATTGAAACCGTTGGTGAAACCATTGACAAAGAAGAGAGTTTCGGAACTGTTGAAGCCGTAAAAACCGTATCTGACCTTTTTATGCCTGTTGGCGGCGAAATCCTTGAAAAAAATGATATATTAGAAGATAAGCCGGAAATAATAAATACAGATCCTTATACCGATGGTTGGATGATTAAAATAAAAATGACTAATCCGGCAGAACTTAACGATTTGTTGGATGCTGCCCAATACAAAGATTTGATTTCTTAACCCTGAAAATTTAGAAATTTTCTGTATTTTTGCAAAAAGCAGAAAGAAGGCATAGTACAATTCTTTGTACTAATGTCTATCTTGTGTAGTGAGAGCTTAGATCTCACTACTTTTTTTGCTTCGCAAAAAGCAGAAAGAAAGCTCGTGCTCATCTTTACCTAATTTCTATCTAAATTTCTTCTGTTATTACTTTTTCCCGATAATTATCAATAAATTCCGTGTCATTTTTCCATAGTGTATAAATCAATCCTAATAATTTTCGTTGAATAGCTGTTCCTGCAATCAATCCATTACCTTTTTTTTCGTAAAGTCTATTGTAAATTCTTTTATATGTATGTATCTTATTACTGAAAGTGATGGCATATACAGAGCTCGTTTTATATGATTATTTCCCTTTTTTGATATTCTTGTTCTTCCTGTAAACTTGCTTGATTCTTTGATTTGAATATCGTATCCGGCATAACTGTTTAATTGTTTTAACCTTGTAAAATTATCAAATCCTTGTGCCTCTACTACAACCGTTACTACTGTCAAAAAACTTAGACCGGGTGTTGTTGTTATCTTTTTTATTTTGCAAACATACGAGTCCAAAAAAGATTTGGTATAATGGAAAAGAGAATGTCATCCTGAACTTGATTCTCCCAAGGAGTCTCCCAAAGGGATCCCTTCGGGGCTTCGGACAGGATCTAAAAGATTCCGAATCAAGTTCGGAATGACGGGAAAGCGAGTGAGGGTAAAAAAATATGGCTCACGAACACGAATTAATGAGCCAAAATGTTGAATATTTTACCAATGGTATTTTAACGAGAAACTATAGCCAATCTCATTAAAATCATTGTTTGAGAATCCTTTAAGGGATGTTAATCCTGTCATACACGAATAATTTATACCTACATTGATTGAGAAATGTTCAGTTAGTGCAAATTCTACCATCGCTGTCGGTTTCAACAAAAATACATTATCGTAATAGACTCGTTCCATATATTCCACCTTATTGGCAATTTTCTTTTGTGAAAGAGAAACTACTCCCCAACCAAATTGTGTGGCTATAAAAAAGTGAATTTTCTTTTGTGCAAAAAAATTGTAACCGAGAATAAATCCACCGTAACCAAAATCTATTTGCATATCTTTATACAAGGAATCTTGATTAACTTCAATGTCGTTAATGATGCTAGATCCAAAACCGCCAAAATAAATATTCCGGTAATCGAAACCTCCGCTAATATTTAAAGAGTATGCTGTATGATGATATGCTGTTCCGTAATCAAACCCGGCAGATAGAAAAATATTGATGTCCGAAGAATCTTTATTAACTACTTGTTGTTCCTCTTGTGCCATAAGTAGCCACGATTGAAAAACTAAAATGATGACTGTAAAAAAACGATATTTCAAATCAAATAGGTATTAATTTTGCCTAATTAACGGGAGAAAAAGAAAAAGGTTGCTTAAAACTTGAATTAAGTTAAATTTAATTCTATGATGGCTTGATATGTATCATGTTAACCCCAAAAATTCACAGAATCTTTTACGAAAAGAAAAGCGTCATCCTGAACTTGTTTCTCCGAAGGAGTCTCCCAAAGGGATTCCTTCGGAGCTTTGGACAGCATCTTTTTAATAAGCAAATTCCGAACTCCCGAAAACATTTCGAGGACAGGCAAGTTCGGAATGACAGTTTCTTTTTGATTTACAAACCATAGGATGACAACTTTCTTTGGTTTTGCAAAGGTTTCTCAAGAAAGGACTACACAAAAATAACAACCATAGATAAAAAAAGAATTTCACTTCTAAAATTTGTTTAATTTTGCCCTCTGAATTTTGCCCCTGTAGTTCAACGGATAGAATAGTGGTTTCCTAAACCATAGATACAGGTTCGATTCCTGTCGGGGGTATTTTAACCTACTATATAACTAAAATGACAAGATGTTAATAATTAGCAGATTAGCTTTTTAATGTAGTGTTTAGTTTATTACTGACTTAAATATTTTGGCTAAAGCTATTTTTTGAACTATCTTGAAAGTGTAATCGGTATTAATCCCTATTTGTTTTCTGTGATTCATTTATTATATCGAATTCAGGTTTTTTCTAAAAAAATTTTTTGTATTATAAATTTTATTATTTTTGCACTTCTAAATTTTTAAAACTTAATAAATTATGCTAAAACTTAGATTAGCTCGACATGGTAGAAAACGGCATGCATACTATCATATAGTAGCCGCCGACAGCAGGGCACCACGCGATGGTAAATATATCGAGCAAATAGGAGTTTATAATCCTAACACTGACCCTGCATACATTGAAATTGACTTTGACAAATCATTAGACTGGCTATTCAAAGGTGCACAACCTACCGAAACAGTTCGTGCTATTTTGTCTTACAAAGGTGTTCTCTACAAAAAACATCTTCTGGAAGGCGTAAAAAAAGGAGCTTTTGATGAGAAAGTTGCCGAAGAAAGATTCCAAAAATGGTTGCAGGAAAAAGAAGCAAAAATTCAGGCAAAAAGAGATAAACTTATTAGTGATTCTGAAGCATTGAAAAAGAACAGACTTGAAGCTGAGATCAAAGTAAAAGAAGAAAAAGCCGAAATGCTTGCCAAGAAATTTGCAGCCAAAGCAGAGGCAGAAAAAGAAGCCACAGAAGAAGAAGTAACTGAAACTGTAGAAGCTGAAGCTCAAGGGGAAACAGAAGCAAAAGTTGAAGAGCCAAAAGCAGAAGTAAAGACCGATGAACCGGCTGTTGAAGAAAAAGCTGAAAAAGAAGCTAAGCCGGAAGAGCCAAAGGCGGAAGAAAAAAAGGAAGATGAACCAAAAGCATGAGATTTAACGGAAAATCCGTTGAAAAAATAGGTTTATTTACCAAAACATATGGGAATAAAGGAGCTATTGAATTTTCTCCTGATAATATTTTCCTGTCATTTAATCAAAAGGAATGGATTCTTGTTGATGTTCAACAGGAACTTATTCCTTTTTTTGTAGAATCAATTTTACCTAAGGGGAAAAAGTTAATCGTCAGGTTAAGACATATTACAAATCTCAATCAAGCTGAAAACCTGACGAAGAAATCTGTTTTTGCCTATCAAAACAATGAAGATGAAAATACGGAGGACTCTTTAGAAGATTTCTTTGGTTTTTGGGTCATTGATAAAAAAACAAATAAAGAACTGGGAAAATTTACTGCAATTTCTGATGGACAAGCTAACCCACTAATGATAATTTCCGGTAAAAAAGAAATCTTAGTACCATTAAATGGTGATTTTATTTCAGAAATTAATACCTCCGAAAAACAAATTTTATTGAATTTGCCGGAAGGTTTTCTTGACATTTAAATTTCCGGTCCAAAAGCATCGGGAATATGAAAGATTTCCGGTGAGTTTTTGTTTGAAAGAACAATGGAAATAACATCAAACCGCACTTCTTTGTCTAAATCATTGTCTACAAGATAACCGTTGGCTGCTTCTATTAAAAACTCTTGTTTTTGTTGTGTTACCGACTCAAATGGCTCACCAAAATAATTTGTTTTTCGTGTTTTGACCTCTACAAAGATTAACATCCCATTTTTTTCGGCAATAATATCTACTTCTTTATGATGGTAATGCCAATTCCTTTTTAATATGGTATAGTTGTTATCAACTAGAAACTGAGCAGCTGTTTTTTCGCCTTCTATTCCTAAATTATATGACTCACTCATTATCTGTATCTATTAGTGTTATATTATCTGTTTTTTATGTACCTTCCTGAAAAATTTCTGTAAAGATAGGAGAAAAATGTAAAAAAATTTTTGTATATACAAAAAAGTCTTATATTTGCATTGTTTAACGAATTTAAATTTAATTATTATGAAAAAAATTACTTTCTTTCTTGTCGCAGTGTTAATGGCAAGTGTGGGATTTTCCCAAAGTGCAAGCAGTATTGGGTTTCGTTTTGCCAATAATGTAAATGCAAAACTTAACAAACAAAACGATGTTAAGTTCTTTTCAGGAGCTGCTGCTATCCGGCAACAATTAAACAGTCGTGCTCCCGGAGACATCATTTATTCTTATGATATGAGTGATTCTATTCCGGCCGGTTGGACAACTACTGATAATACAGGAAATGACTTTGTCTTTATTTGGTCAGATGTTGGTCCTACAGGTAGATATACCGGAAGTCCAAATTGGGATGACCCACTTCCTCCTTTACATTCCACAACTTCTTCTAATGGATTCTTAATGTTCCCTGCAGATTATTACAATACAGATCATAATACAGGAGAAATGGTTGATAATTATACCACTCACGACTCTTATATTCAAACAGATACACTGGATTTTTCCGGATATACAAATGTTATCTTACAATTTCAGGAAAGATTTCGTCTTTGCTGTACATATAGTAATGCTGACCTATATGTTGAAGTTAGTAACGATGGTACTAACTGGTCTCAATATCCTGTAGCCAGCCCTTATGCTGCTGTTAACGATCATTCTTGTCCTTCTGATACGGTTACTTTAGTAGAAGTAAATATTTCACCTGAAGCTGCCGGACAAAGTAAGGTTTTTGTTCGTTTTCACATAAGCGGTTTAAGTCATTATTACTGGATGCTTGATGATGTTAATTTTATAGAAGGACCTAAAAATGATGTTAAAATAACAACTCTTTATGATTATTTCTTCTCAAATGATAATGGTCGCTATCCTATGGTTCCTCTACTACAGTCTAAAGATCAACCTATTTTCTTCCGTGGGGAAATTTATAATAATGGATCGAATGCAGCTACTAATGTTTCGATGTCTGTTAATATTTCACTTGATGGTAACGCATATTATTCAGAAACTTCCGATGTTCTTAGCAGCTTTGAATTTCTCGCTGACAGTGCTTTAAAAGCAGGTTATGATGAAACAGATACTATAAATCCTCTATATGCTAATAGTTTAGGAAATTATGAGGAAACATTCACAGTTTCTTCTGACAGCACCGATCAATATCCTGTAAATAATACAGTAACAAGATCTTTTGAAGTTACTGATAGCGTTTATGCCAGAGATGGTGGCGCATATACCGGTTCTGTAAGCGTGAAAAACTGGGTTGGTGGTGGAACTGATGGTGATGCCATTGGTATTTCTTTTGATATTAATAACGATCCTAATTCAACAAATCTTAACAATATAGTTAATTCTATTTCATTTTATCTTGATCCCAGAACATTCAGAGATACTTCTATTGGAGCAACGGTAAAAGGTGAAATAAAAATGTGGGATGCATCTTCTTCTGCTTTTGTTAGTATCATTGAAACGCCAACTTATGATGTTGTACCGGCTGATACGGGAACATGGGTTACATTATTATTCCAACATGATGGTTTTTCAGAAAAACTAGCACCGGGTACTTATATTGGATATATAGATGTTGTTGGTTACAATGGTGGTGATTTTTATGTTGGTGAAGATGCTAAAACATTCCAACAAAATTATGCTACTTTCTGGGCACTTGGTGATGGATCTGCAACAGATGTTCCTTTCTCCAACTATTCTAAAGCACCTATGATTAGAGTTAATGTACTTCCTCGTGGTGTGGGTATTGAAAGTAATTCTACAAACCCAATCGTTTCAATTTATCCAAATCCTGCCAGCACACAACTCCATGTTAACAACGCAGAAGGTGCTACTATTTCAGTTTACAATTTGATGGGTCAAAGCGTAATGACTGTTACAGATGCTAATAAATTCAATACACTGAATACTGCCGATTTAGCTGCAGGAACATACATTGTTAAGGTGGTAAATGACAAACAAACTACGACAAAGAAAATTAATATTATTAAATAAATAAATTTTTAAATATTACATTAAAGGGTGTCCGTTGTGGCACCCTTTTTTTATACATGGCAGGTATTTATATCCATATTCCGTTTTGTCAATCGAAATGTTACTATTGCGATTTCTACAGTTCTGTGAAACTCTCGCACAAAAAAGAATTTCTAAATGCTTTACTTGTTGAACTCAATTTAAAAAAAGATTTCCTGAAAAAGCAAAGCATTACGACAGTTTATTTTGGTGGTGGGACACCTTCCTTATTGTCAGCCGGAGAAATTCAAACAATTATTGATAAAATACAATCATCTTTCCAAGTTGATACAAATGCAGAGATAACATTAGAAGCCAATCCCGAAGATTTAACTGATGAATATATAAAAAATTTGTCAACTACAGCCATTAATAGAGTTAGTGTTGGTATCCAATCTTTTAACGACAGTAATTTACAACAACTAAACAGACGCCACGATGCCGAACGGGCAATAGAACGAATTGAGAGATTAAAATCCGTTGGCTTACAGAATTTGTCGGTTGACTTAATTTACGGTTTGCCAAATTCATCTCTTGATGATTGGAAACATAGTTTAAGACAGTTTTTAAAATTAAATATTCCTCATCTGTCGGCTTATCATTTAACCTACGAAAAAAATACGGTATTCGGGCATCGTTTAAAAAAAGGTATTATTTCGCCTATAACGGAATCCGAAAGTATTGCTCAATATAATCTACTCTGCCAAATAATGCGTGAGAATAATTATTTGCATTACGAGATATCTAATTTTTGCCGTCCGGGAAATTTCTCAATCCATAACACAAACTATTGGAACGATACACATTATTTGGGACTGGGACCTGCCGCTCACTCTTATGACGGGAATATCAGAAGTTGGAACAAACCGAATTTACAACATTACCTTTCAGATTTAAATGATGGGAAATTGCCACCACACGAAAAAGAAATTTTGACCGAGACAGATAAATTTAACGATTACATTTTGACAAGATTAAGAACGGAAACAGGCATAAATCTTAATCAAATTCAAACTGACTTTCCGGTTTTTTTTAATAAAACAAAGGAAAAGATTAACCGATATAAAAATTCTACGGTTCTTTGTTCGTTTGATGGCAACCGGTTTAGATTAACCGAAGAAGGTTTTTTTGTTTCCGACAGTATAATGCAAGAATTTGTCGAGATAGAAGATTAGTGTTATATCAAATATATTATTGCCATACCAAACATTGTTCTTTTTGCCGATAACTGCATTAAAAATTTTGATCATATTCCTTAATCCGTAAAAAGTTTTCAATAGAAAAAATCAATTATTAAATTGAGATATGTCAATATTCATTAAATAAATAACATAAAATTGTTTTTCAACATATAAATTTCTTTATTCTATTTTTATTTTTGTGCCAATCATTATAGATAAAT
>JALTEO010000386.1 GCA_027073875.1 Bacteroidales bacterium | reverse complement strand
ACAAAAAGGAAAAAATTAAACAACTCAAAGAAGAAATCAAAAGACTTAAAAATCAAGATTTAGGCTTTAAAATTTTTGAAACCATACCTATTTGGGAAGATTATTTAAAAGAAGACAAACAATTAAGTCAGCAAGTTAAGCTTTTTGACGAAAGCAAGCTAACAAAAGAGGATCTACAAGCCTTATTAACCACTTGGAAAACTTACGATGGTATAGCTCTAACTCAAGATGTGCAAGAAATAAAACTGGATGATTACATTGCCTATTATGCTGATTATAATCTATACTTATTGCACCCGGGATGGCAAACAAAGCACTTAAAATTATTGTTAGAAAAAATAGATACGGACAAAAATTTTGCCCCCGAAAGAATTATTGCTTTTGGTTATAACTTCACCAGCAAAAGCTTGAAAGAATTGGATGATAACATCAAAAACTATGCTAACAAAAAACAAATAGAATTAGAGTTGATTGTCAGATACTAATAGGTCAGCTATGAGAAAAGGCTTTAATTTTGAAAAAAACTTACCTCACCAAACTCAAGCAGTAGAAAGCATTATTAATGTTTTTCGCAATTTACCAATTATTCAACCATCCGGAATGGATGCTAAAAGTATAAATCCAGTCATTGACAAAGACGCTGTTCCTGGCATTTACATAAACAATATCAGGACCATACAAGATATAAATGCAGTACCTTTAACATACCAAAATATTCACCCTAAAAACAGCAATGTCATAGATATCATGATGGAAACCGGAACTGGTAAAACATACACCTACACAAAAGCAATATTTGAACTTAACCGACTCTATGGCATTTTTAAGTTTATAATCATTGTCCCCACTCTCTCTATAAAGGCAGGCACTGTCAATTTTATTAAATCAGAAAGTGCCAGAGAACATTTTAAGGAAATATACAACAAAGCCATTAATTTACACATTGTAGAAAGTCAAAAGGGAAGAAGGAATAAGAAAAATTATATGCCTTCATCGATTAGCGAGTTTATACGAACTTCAAGTGCAGATAAGAATAATATCCAAGTGTTGCTTATTAATGCAGGCATGCTTAACTCTGAAACTATGAAAAAAAGTTTCGATAGAGCATTGTTTGATAAATATACAAAACCGTTTGAAGTTTTGGCTGCAGTAAGACCCTTTATTATCATCGATGAGCCTCATAGGTTTGCTAAAGAAAATAAAACTTGGAAAAATATACAACTGTTAAACCCTCAATATATCATCCGCTTTGGAGCCACATTTAAAGAGTACGAAAATCTAATTTACACCCTCACAGCAGTGGATGCCTTTAACCGCAATCTAGTCAAGGGAATCATTGGACATATTGAAGAATTCGAACAGGGAAAAAATGTTTTTGTGCGCTTGGTAAACACAGATGGTAAGGAAGCAACTTTTGAGCTTGTTGACAACAATAAAAAACAAAAATTCAAACTGGGTAAACGGGAAAGCTTAGAAAAAATACACCCGGCTATGACAGATCTGCTTATAGAAAAATTAAATAAATCTGAAGTTTTATTATCTAATGGACTATCTCTTAAAA
>JALTEO010000385.1 GCA_027073875.1 Bacteroidales bacterium | reverse complement strand
TAGGTATTTCATTCGGATTTTTTCGTTCTGTGTTCTTTTCTAATACTTTCGCTTGCAAAACTATATACTTTTTGCCACTCAGGATGATTTTCCAATAAATTTAAGTGTTTTTCAATTATTTTAATATCGTTGCGAACAGCCGGTCCTGTTTGCAGTTCTGCCGCCGGTTTATTTTTCAGTTGCCAAAAAGTTTTTTCTAATAATGGCTCTAATAATGTTGCATCCAAATTATTTTCTTCGGCTATTTTTTGTGCAATGGTAATCATATGATTTGTAAAATTGTTGGCAAAAACTGCGGCTAAATGCAATTTTAATCGTTGCTCATCACTAATAACTCTTACTATATCCGATAGTTTTTTTGCCAAATCAATAAGCATCTCTTGTGTCTCTTTGTCTGAAGCCGTTACAAGCAAGGGAATATTTCTGTAATTAATATTTTTATCTTGTTTGCTGATGGTTTGATACGGATAAATTACACCAAAATGATTTGTCTTTCCCGAAAAAACCGTTGAAGGCACACTGCCGGAAGTATGTATCATTAATTTTCCATCAACAGGAAATGACGCTATGGCATCAACATAAGCATCGTCGGTAATTGAAAAAATAACCGCATCACAATCTTTATTATTCGAGGAATCAGATATTGAGACGCCATTAGTTTTCAATGCTTTTCTTAAGTAAGAAGCAACATTTCCATTCCCAACCAAAAGAATATTTTTCACAGTTTGATTTTTGTCAAAAATAATATTTTCCTTGTTAGAAAATTCCCTGAACAGTTTTTTTATTATTTTTACCCACCATTAACTAAAAAATCATATCACATGAAAAAATTAACCTTGGTTGTCAGTTTCATTTTGGTAAATCTTACGCTCGGATGGAGTTGTACAAATTTTCTATTTACAAAAGGTGCCACTACCGATGGCTCTACAATGATTACTTATGCTGCCGATTCACATGTTTTGTATGGTGAATTATATTATTTACCGGCAATGGATCACAAACCCGGAGAAATGCGAAAGATTTATGAATGGGACACAGGAAAATATCTTGGTGAAATTCCGGAAGTAGCTCATACCTATTCTGTTGTTGGCAACATGAGCGAATGGCAAGTATCCATCGGCGAAACTACTTATGGCGGCAGAGAAGAATTATTGCATCAGCCCTCTGCCACGGTAGATTACGGTAGTTTGATGTATATTGCTATGCAACGGGCAAAGACTGCCAGAGAAGCAATTAAGGTTATGACAGATTTAGTCGCAAAATATGGCTATTACAGCGAAGGAGAATCGTTCTCCGTTGCCGACCCTAACGAAGTATGGATTTTTGAAATGATTGGCAAAGGCAAAGACAAAAAAGGTGCCGTATGGGTAGCCCGTCGTGTTCCTGACGGTTATGTTTGCGGACATGCCAACCAAGCACGAATTACAACTTTCCCATATCAGAAAACCAACAAATGGGACGATCCCGAAGCTACCTGTTTTAATGCTCCCGATGTTATTTCTTTTGCCCGCGAAATGAAATATTTTGATGGAAAAGACAAAGATTTCAGTTTTTCTGACACTT
>JALTEO010000384.1 GCA_027073875.1 Bacteroidales bacterium | reverse complement strand
GTTGTAGAGTCATTGATATTTGCATAATTAACCAAATCTTTAGGTGAAAGTTGTAATTTTAAAACATCTGAAGACAAAGCATTGTTCTGCAAATACAAAAAGCTCAAATCCGTTGGGACATTGTTAGAAGTATAAGAATGCGAGATTTTACCATAAATTTCCCATTTACCGAAAGTTTGCTTGTAATCCAAAATATTGCTTAAGATTCCGAGGTCATATTCCTCGTCGCGCGTTTGATACTGATGTGTTCTATCCTTAATGGTATAAGATTCGCCGTATCTGTGCACGGTGGTTATACCGTTATTGTAAAAATTCTTGAAATGGATTGCTCCATCATGTAAGCGGTAATCCAAAGCAAGCAGGAGTCCAAATCTATTCTTTTCACGTATTGCATCCGTGAGCATAAATTTTTCCGTGTAAACGGTATTCACGGTATCTATTTGCGGATTCCGTAAATTATAGCTTGCACTTAAATTATTTGAACTTCTGTTTCTTTGTTCTAAATTACCTTGTAAATAAATGCCCAACTTGTCCCTGAAAAATCTGTCGCTAATCGAGCCCGTAATCATATAATCGTTGTAAGTATGTTTTAAATTGTTGTAACCACCTTGAGCAATTATGTCATATCTCAATCCTGGTTCTGCCTCTCGCAATTTAAAATTGACAGAACCGCCCACAAAATCGGCATCTTGATCAGCTGTAATTGCCTTCATTACTTCAATTCCATCGAGGGAATAAGGGGAAATCATGCTTAAATCATTACTTCTGTCTGATCCAGAAGCTGGGATGTTAACACCCTCAATCATTACTCGGTTGTATTTTGGTGCCATTCCTCTAATCACTACCTTGCTTCCTTCACCGCCCACACGTTGAACCGAAACGCCTGGCAAACGTCCCAAAGTCTCTGCAGCGTTTGCGTCCGGTAATTCTTGCATCCTTTCTGCTGAAACTACGTTTTTAATATCCGTCGAATTTAATTGTTCATTTATTGCATTTAGTTGTCCTCTCGCTTGTGCGGTAACTGTAACCTGCTTCAATTTTGTACCACCGCTATAATAAAGCTTAAAATTAACCATAGTGGTTTTGCCTTCTAAAACTTTTATTTTAACAGTGTCTTTTTCGTAACCAATGTACGAAGCCCTTATTTTGTATTTACCTGCGGGGATTCCAATAATAATATAATTACCGTTAATATCGGAAGCGGCACCGTAAGTAGTGCCAAGCAGAACAACATTAGCGCCTACCAACGGTTCGCCTGTATCGGCATCTTTAACCGTCCCTTTTATTTTAGCCGTTTGAGAATATGCCGTAGTATTTACAAACAGCAAAACAACAAATAAAAATCTTAAAGATTTGACCATTTTATTCATTTACGCACCTAAATATTTTATTTAACACAAGTATGATGTCATACAACATTATTGACAAAGCTTAACCCCCCTTCCAATTATTAAAAAGAGCAAAAGGAACGAAATATCACCTTCCCATCCAACCTCCATCTACAAGAAGCACTGCACCATTCACATAATTTGCTGCTTGGGAGGCAAGATAAACAACAGCACCTTTAAAATCCTCAGGTGTACCCCACCGCCCTACAGGAATTCTTTCAAGTATTTGATGACTACGAACTTCGTCTTTTCTAAGAGCTTCGGTATTATCAGTAGCAATATAACCAGGGGCAATTGCATTCACATTTACACCATATTTTGCCCACTCGTTGGCAAAAGCCATTGTCAATTGTTTAATACCCCCCTTGCTAGCAGCATAGCCTGGAACCGTAATTCCACCTTGGTAGGAAAGCAAAGAAGCCGTAAAAATAATTTTACCATCTCTACGCTCCACCATTTTTTTTCCAATCTCTCGTGTAAGAATAAATTGTGCCGTTAGATTTACTTCAATTACCTTATCCCAATATTCATCCGGATGTTCTGCTGCTGGCTTACGCAGGATAGTTCCTGCATTATTAATCAAAATATCTATCTGAAGATTTTTATTTACATCTTCAATACATTGATAAAGCAAATTTCTATTAGAAAAATCACATTTGTAAGCGTAAAAATTTTTACCGAGGGATTTAACCGACTTTTCCACTTCACTACCGCTCTCGAGTGTAGTGCTGACTCCAATAATATCCGCTCCTGCTTCTGCTAATCCTTCAGCCATTGCCTTCCCGATTCCTCGCTTGCAACCCGTAACAAGCGCAGTTTTACCTTCTAAATTAAATTTTTCCAAAATCATTAAGGCTTCTCCTTTTTATGATTCTTATTTCAAATTTTTCATTGATACCCAGTCCATATCATCAAAATCCTGATTTTCACCACCCATGCCCCAGATGAAAGAATAATTTTTTGTTCCCGCTCCGGAATGAATGGACCAACTGGGGGAAATAACAGCTTCGCCATTACGAATAATCAGATGTCTCGTCTCATCAGGTTTCCCCATTAAATGGGTTACAAAATTATCTCCGTCCAAATTAAAGTACATATAAATCTCACTTCTGCGTTGATGTGTATGCGCCGGCATTGTATTCCAAACAGAACCGGTTTCCAATTCCGTTAACCCCATTACCAATTGGCATGATTCTATTCCTCCAGGGTAAATATATTTGTAAATTGTTCGTGCATTCGAAGTTTCCAAACTCCCCAATTTGACCGGTGTTGCATCCTTGAACCTTACATGTTTCGTTGGATATTCCTTGTGTGCAGGATAACTTGCAATGTAAAACTTTGCAGGATTTTTCTGCGATGCACTTTTAAAAACAATTTTTTTTGCACCCTTTCCAATGTAAAGAGCATCTTTGTAATCCATATCAAAAGTTTTTCCATCAACTGTAATAGCACCTTTCCCTCCAATGTTTATAACTCCAACTTCTCTCCTTTCGGCAAAATATCTTGCTGCCATTTCTTTCTTTGTGGCTTTAAGCTCCAATTGTTTTTTTACCGGTACAGCCGAGCCAACTATCGCCCTGTCTAATTGAGAGTAAACTAACATTACTTTATCTTTGTCGAATAGTTTTACCAGGAATTTTCCCCTTAGTTCTTCGGTACTCATTCCCTTAAAACCTTTTTCGTCAGGCAAATATCTAACTTCCATTTTTTAACCTCGCTTTTTTTGCTTTCTATTTAAAATGATATTAATATGCTCTTCGGCAAACTCTAAATGTTTTTTCATTGCTTTTTTCGCCCCAATAGCATCTTGTCTCCTAACTGCATCCATAATCTTTTCATGCCATTCTTGAGTAACCTCGTAAGCGTTATTTATTGTAGAAATAACATCGAATTTTAATGGCGGAATCAACTGATGCAATGGTTTCACCATAAAAATAAATAAATTGTTTTTCGATGCTTTTGCCAAATCTACGTGAAAAGCCATGTCGTATTTTGTATTCAGAACAGAATCATTCTTACTATTATCAAAAAGTTTTAAATCCTTTTCAAGTACAACTAAATCCTTTTCCGTTCGATTTAAAGCCGCATAATATGCGATATCAGGCTCTATTGCCTGCCTTGCATGAATTAAGTCCCTGGCATAAGCACCATTCAAACGGTATTTGTAAAATTTTAGTATCCACTCTGTAACATTTTCCGAAGAGGGATTCTTTACGAAAATTCCCTTGCCTTTTTGAACCTCAACGATACCCTGCGTGATTAGAATCTTGATTGCTTCACGTATTGAAGTTCTCGAAACATTAAACTGATTACAAAGTTCATTTTCAGAAGGGAGTTTTTCACCAACCGCTATTTCTTTATTTAAAATAGCATTTTCAATTTGAGCAGCTATTTTTTTACTTAGCGGCTCTTTGTCTGCAACACTTGTAAATAATTCTTTTTCTGACATTTTTATTCTTTTTTTTGATTAAATGTTAATCATTGTATTTTACATTTCTCACAATTACTTGGGCATTTTTCTTTATACCATCAAAATCTCCGGCTCGTAGTAAATCTGACGGAGTAAGAGCACTACCAATCCCAACCGCACATGCACCGGCAGCCAACCAATCATTTGCATTTGTAAGAGAAACCCCTCCTGTAGGCATTATTTGCAAATTTGGCATTGGAGCTTTAATCGCTTTAAAATATTTCATTCCTAAGATATCAGCAGGGAATACTTTAACAACATCCGCCCCTTTTTCCTGAGCCTCATAAATCTCCGTTGGAGAAAACGCTCCCAGCATAACAGGGACTCCGTGCGAGCGCCCAATATTAATTAAAGAATAATCGGAAATCGGAGATACAATATATTCCGCTCCGCTTTCAATTGCTTCTTCAGCCATTTCTCCGTTAAGCACAGAGCCTGCACCAATTAGGACATGGTCACCATATATCTTTTTTAATTTTCCTATTTTCTGAATTGCATTCGGTGTGGTAAGTGTAATCTCAATTATTTTAATTCCCCCTTTTACTATCGCTCCTACAACATCCATAATTTGAGTACTGTCCTGGAGCCTCACAACAGCAACTATTTTTTCATCTAAAATTCTTTTTAATATTTTTTCTTTTCGGCTATTGTCCATTATTTAAGCATCTTTATTATCAAGGGATTTCGTAATCGTTCTTTAAATTTTTTCAAATATCCCAACCAACTTTGGCGATTAAAGTTATCAATTTGCTTTGACCATCCCGCACCGGCAAAATAAGTCGGCACTTTTTTATCCGTCAATGGGGCAACGAACATAACATATTCTTTCTTCTCTACAATCTCACCCTTTGTATCGCTTTCTAAAATAATCGCTGTCCCCAATTCTCCATCAGACTTTTTACTTGAAATATCTCCCCAAAGAGAAATTTTTTTCTCATCAAAAACCGTATCTGTTTTTACACCTGGCCGTTTAACCAATCCTGTCACAAATTTCATTCCCGTCGGTATCTCCGAATAAATAGTTTGTATTTTATTCAAATATGAGCCACCATCAATTGAAATTATTTTCTTTTCAATTATTTTTTTTCTATCTACATTAAATTCGTAAGATAAAATAAATTTTGTCCTAATTGGACCGTTCTCTAAAATTTGGTACTTCTTGAAAACCCCCGATTGATAAAGCGAATCTCCTCTCAAAAGCGCAGAACCGCCACAACCAAGAGACTTTCCTACTTTGAAAAAATCTGCTCCCTCGCCTCCATCTACGTGGTAAGATTTAATTCCCTCCTCTTCTTCCCTATACCATTTTTTAACCACAAGTTTTGTTACACTTTTAGACCATACATCAATTCCATTGTTTACCTCTTTTTTAAGCGGGGGACCATACATCCTGTATGCCACTTTATCACTTTCCCACGCAAGGTCTTCTCTCGGTACGGCAAGCATAGCGAAAACTCTCGGATTAAATATTTGTTTTTTATTTGTTGCCTTTATAGTGTAAATCTTTGTTTCCGAAGGTTTGAAAAAATCCTGAAAAATTATAGCGTCAATTCTCCCGTCTAAGTTTTCATCAGTTAGTTGGTACGCTAACTTTTTATTGTTCGAATTTAGAACCTGAAAATATTTGATTTTATTATTAAATTCTTTCGGGAGTTTTACGGTAACTGTTTCGAAGCGTGAAATTTGGAGGGGATTTTGAACTTTTAATTTAAGCG
>JALTEO010000383.1 GCA_027073875.1 Bacteroidales bacterium | reverse complement strand
GAACAGATCAACGCCAACAGTAACCTTTCTTTTTGCACTTTCAGTAAGCATCTGTGAATAAGCTTCTTGTGTTGAAATAAATAAAAATAAAATAAATACACTTAAGATAATCCGTTTCATCGAATAATAGTTTTAATGATTTCTACAAAGATATAACAATTCCTTATTTAATTCTGTTCCGACAACAAGTAGTCGAGTAGTTTTCTCACCTTGTCCGATTTCCATCTGGCAGCACCTTTTTTACTTAAAACCACCTTTCCTTTTTGTGAAACAATAAAAGTAGTAGGGATGCTCCGGCTGCTAAATTCTTTCGGAACGGCATTATAACGATAAAAGGGTAGATTTTCGTATTGGTGATCGTGTGCAAAAATATTTATTTTATCGAAGCTCTCGTTGCTCAACAGCAAGAAATGAACGCGCCCTTTGTATTCATCGTAAAGTGCACTGATTCCCGGCAATTCTGCCCGGCACGGTGGACACCAGGTTGCCCAGAAGTTTACAAACACAGGCTTGTCAAGCATTTTGTCAAAGGCGAGGGATTGTCCTTTTCTATCAATTACTTTCCAGGCTTTTGTTTGTTGACTGATTTCAAATTGTTCATTTTGCGATAGTTGAGAGGGGGCAAAAGAGGTTATTCTGATAAAAACAGGGGCGATTTCCCTTCTTGTTCCGGGAATAAGCAAGAGTAAAACAAAGAGGATAAAAAGAAAATCGGTAACAATAGTAAAAGGCTTTTTGGTATGGAAATAGTTGTTGATCCACAGTTTAATCTTATAGCGCATAGTAAGGGTTTAAATTTTTATGACAATTGCGAACGCCTGTCAAGCAAAGCATCAATTTCTGCCTGGCTTAGGTTAGGATTTTTCAGCAATTCATCAATTTCAGCAATTTCTTTGGAAGGATCGTCGGGTTGAGGCTGAATTTGATATGTGACCGGTTCTTCAGGTTCTTCAATCACTTCAAAGTCACTTTCACCCAGTTCTTCACGAAGCTGTTGGATAAGTGTTTCAACCATTTCCTGTACGCCTTCGCCAAACTGTCCTTGTAATTGGTAGGCAATCTGGTCTTTCATGGTGGCATAATTGCTGAAAAAGAATTTAAACTGTTGCAACATGGCCTTATTAAGTCCAGGGATTTCATCCATGGAGTGCTCTTGCTTTTCCATTAACTTATTAAAAAGCCGAAAAAGCTCGTCCAAATCCTGTTTAAATTTTTCCATATCCATAACGGCTACAAAAATACAAATAAATATGGCCTGAAATCGAGATTGAGAAATGTTAAAAATTTGTAATTATCCTAATACAATACCTGCATTCAAAAACTGGTGCAGAAGTAAAAAACCAATGACAAACAGGATGGTGCTCACAACATCAATCCAAAGAAAGGGGGGGAGAGGCTTTAGCCTGATGCCCTTGGTTTCGACCCCTTTGGTCCATAAAAAAGGCAATAGAATGACTATTCCAAGCATATAAATCATTTCCATATTGCTTTTTAACTCATTCACACTGAGGAGAAACACCAATATCCACGGAATAATAAATGCAAAAATAAAGTAGGAGGCTTTTATG
>JALTEO010000382.1 GCA_027073875.1 Bacteroidales bacterium | reverse complement strand
TTTTGTTTTACCGGAGATTCATTAAACTTCCCAATGCTAACAATACCCTTTCCCCATTCGTTAATAAAAAATGTTATGTCTTGTGCTTTCATCTTTTTTTAAATTCAAAGATACAATTTTATAATTACGAATTATCAATTACGAATTACGAATTATGTGCAGTAGGCAGTTCACAGTCTGCAGTCTGCTAAGCACTATATAAACCAGCTTATAAATTAATTGTGCATTGTAAATTAATTGTCCCATAGGGACGAGACCTTTGTAACAACACAATAAAACATAAAACCAAGCACCGTAGGTGCGAAACATTTTTGTTAAAAAAAATACCGGGAGCAGTATAAAAAGGTTAAAAGTTAAAAATTTTAAACTTTTACCAGAATATAGCAAATCGGCTATGAGTACAGATTATTGTCCATAAGGTAACGACGAATGATGTAGAACGATTTTTAATTCCTTGTCTTTTGTTTCCTCAACAACAAACGAGAATTCGGCTTTGACTTCCACATTTTCCTTGTTCTTGAAAAAATAGTTTCCCATTGCTATTCCCACACCATTAATTACCTTGACATTTTCAAATTCAAAACGAACAGCATTCCACGGTTCTTTTGCAAATCCGTGATCTTCAGGAAAATCGGGATTATTCCCTATGAAATAAGAAACAGCTCCGTCAAATGTCTGCCGGAATTGAATTTTATGTGCTCTTGTCGGCTTAAACAGCACTTCAGAATCGTCATAGCCATAAAACTTATGAACAAATTTTTCTGTAACTTCTTTTTGTTTTACCGGAGATTCATTAAACTTCCCAATGCTAACAATACCCTTTCCCCATTCGTTAATAAAAAATGTTATGTCTTGTGCTTTCATCTTTTTTGAAATTCAAAAATACAATTTTATAATTACGAATTATCAATTATGAATTACGAATTATGTGCAGTAGGCAGTTCACAGTCTGCAGTCTGTTAAGCACTATATGAACCAGCTTATAAATTAATTGTGCATTGTAAATTAATTGTCCCGTAGGGACGAGACCTTTGTAACAATACAATAAAACAGGGAACTGAACACCGTAGGTGTGGAACACATATAAAGTGCCTAGAATGCTTATTAATTACGGATTATGCACTACGAATACAAACTAAGATATATAAAACTATTAATTGTGCATTGTCCCGTTAGGGACGAAACCTTTGTAACAACACAATAAAACATAAAACCAAACACCGTAGGTGTGAAACATATACAAAATACCTGAAATATTTAGAGTGCATAGAGTTCCTGACTTCCCAAAAAATTCCTTTGGAAGAGTCTCTTGGAAGTTCACATCAGAATTTTCATTACTTTTGTTAAAAAAATAATTGTGCAAATTGTTTTATTGCTTGTAGGGAAAACAACATCGCCGAACATCAAATCGGAGTTTGATGAATTCGTAAAACGGTTAGGACACTATGTGCCTTTTAGCATTGAGTTAATTCCCGCAAGTAAAAACATCAAAAAGCCGGAACAGCAGAAACAACGGGAAAGTACCGAAATTCTAAAAAAGATTAAACCGGAAGATTTTGTGATACTTTTAGATGAACGCGGAAAAAATCTGTCGTCAGTTGCTTTTGCCCAATATTTGGAGAAATTACAATTACAATCCCGGAAAAGAGTTATTTTTGTTATCGGAGGAGCATTTGGTGTATCTCCGGAAATTTTTCAGCGGGCAAATATGGAAATGGCTTTATCAGAAATGACTTTCTCGCATCAGATGGTGCGGTTGTTTTTTGTAGAACAGCTTTACAGGGCTTATACCATCATCAATAAAGAGTCATATCATCATTAAAATGAGCGGGTTATCAAAAAATAGCGTGCGTCTCTTTTGGCTTTCGGCAGCAATAATAATAATTGCCGTAGCAGGTGGACATTTTTCGTTGCATCCTACAGAAAATATACCGGTTGCTAAAATAAAGAAGAACTTTACCAATGCTCAAAAGACAATGATAAAGACTATGTCTGATATAGCATTGTTGGATAATGATTCTACGAATGAAGAAACATATATTCATTATTTTGACCAACTAAATAAGCAACAGGGACAGTCATTTTTTTACCGGTTTCAAGAAAATCGATTACGAAACTGGTCATCGAATGCGTTAAATATTTCGCCCGACTTGCTTAAGATACCTGACGGGGCGGTTATTGAATATGACCATAATATTCTCCAGATATTCAAGAAAAAAACGAAGCACAGTTATTTACTGGGAATACTGGTTATCCGCCGCGATTATTATGTTCACAACAAATATTTATATGGGCAAAACAATTTAGGTATTCCCGAAAATGTAACCATTGATTTAACAACGGGAACCTCAGGGAAGTCAATTAGTAATCTTTCGGGACAACCTGTTTTCTCACTGGTAAAAAACAAAAACTTTACCGAAAAGACTGCCTTGGAAAACTTGTTTTTCTTTCTCTTCCTTATCGGATTTTTCCTGTTGCTGACAGCCATTTTACGATTCAAAAACAAATTACTGATATTAGCGATTTTAGGAGGCATCTGGCTTCTCAGATTACTGTCGCTCGGAAACGGATTTCCTGAAGGATTGTATCGTTTGGCTTTGTTTCAGCCGTTTACCTATTCGTTCAATTCGTGGATGTTTTCTTTGGGCGACACACTCATTAATGTCATTCTAATTTTATTTTCCTTTTTGTTGTTGAAACGGTTTCTGCCCGAAAAATTCTCATTCCCGAAATTTGTTTTGCCTGCAAACATCTTATTGTTAGCCATCGCTTTTGAGCTGGTATTTATGTTCCTCAAAAGTTTGATATTCGATTCTAATCTGAACTTTTTATTTTTCTCATTAACAGCAGTTAACGCCAATCAATTCTTTGCTTTGTTGGCAATATTAATTTTACTAATTGCCTTTTATCATTTATCAAGATTCTTGTTGGGCAACCTGACATCGGTAAACAAAATAATATATTTTTTAAGTGGATTCTTTGGTGGTTCCGGATTGTTCATATATCAAATACTACGATGCAGCCACTGTTGGATTACAGGAATGGTCATCGGCATTGGTTTTGTTTTATTTCTATGGACGCTTTATTTTCTGAGAAACAAAAAACCGACATTTTCTTTTTTGATATTGAGCATTGGATTAATTGCTTTATCGCTGTCAACTTTATTTTTCTTCTTTTCCGAGAAAAAAGATGATGCCACTAAACGGTTATTGGTAGTAAAATTGGCAAATGATCGCGATTTTATTGCCGAGTCGCTTTTGCCTGAACTGGGAAAAGATATTCGTTCCGACTCCTTAGTCTCCGATTTGTTATTTAATCCTAAGATGTCATTAGAAAAGTGTGATGAATATTTGACTAAAAAATATTTTCAGGGATTTTGGAATAATTTTGATTTTCAGGTTACAATCTGTGATGCCTACGACAGTCTCAATATCTTGGAAAACAGCGAGGTAGTGAATTGTTTTTCATTCTTTGACGAGCTAAAAAGAACTAACACTATACAGCTCTCCGACACCAATTTTTATTTTTTGGACAATAATAACGGAAGAAACAGTTATCTGGGAATTCTACCGTTTTACCGTAACGGGAAATTAATTCGCTTGTTCTTAGAAATAGATTCAAAACTCATTTCTGTAAAGTTAGGATATCCCAAGTTGTTGATTAACGGGAAGAATAAACCGTTGGAATCCCGTTCAAAATTCTTTTATGCAAAATATAAAAACGGAAGACTGATTGCCCAATTAGGCGACTTTGCATACCCTATTATAGTTAAAAACTACTTAAAGGCATTAGGCAAAAACCAATTTGCTTTTTTAAAGACCGGTAAATTTAAACATCTTATTTACCAAAAAGACAGTCAAACGGTGATTGTGCTCACCAGTCCGAGAAATTCATTTTGGGAATTTGTGATAGAGTTTTCCTATCTATTCTTGTTTGGTGTGGTTATGGGTATTTTGATTACAATTTCCGGCAAGAAAGATTTTAATGAATGGTTTAAATCGCTCAATTTCAAACGACGCATTCAATTAACAATTTTGGGAACGCTATTTATCTTTTTTGTAATTGTAGGAACGCTGACTGCTTTTTTTATTTATTACCAATTGCAAGAGAAATTTCAGGAAGAGATGAGTGAACGGATTGAATCTGTCCGTGTAGAGCTAACCCACAAAATTGCTTCGTTTCCGAAACTTACCGTTTCCGACGAAAACTATCTAAATCCGTTGCTTACTAAATTTTCAACCGTATTTTTGACCGATATTCACTTATTTTCGCCCGAAGGTAAATTAGTTGGGACTTCCCGTCCACAGATTTTTAATAAAGACATTGAGGGCGAAATGATGGATGTTGCCGCCTTGCAAGCATTGAAGATAGAAAAGGTTTCAAAATTCGTGCATACCGAAAAAATCGGCAAACTGCAATTCCTCTCGGCATATATCCCGTTTTTTAACGACCGGAATCAATTGATTGCCTATCTGAATCTACCGTATTTTACGCGGCAATCGGAAATTACGCAGCAGTTGTCACAAATTGTAATTACCATTATTAATGTATTTATTTTCCTAATACTTATCTCATTTCTTGCGGTAGTCGTTATCGCTGAGCAATTGACCAAACCATTGGCTGTTATCAGGGAACACATTCAGCAACTGCAGTTTGGCGGTAAAAATAAACCAATCAGCTATAGCCGCCGGGACGAAATCGGCGATTTGATTACAGAATATAATCGTATGGTTGACGAGTTGGAGAAAAATGCCGAAATATTAGCACAGTCGGAGCGGGAATCTGCTTGGCGGGATATGGCAAAACAAGTAGCTCACGAAATAAAAAATCCGCTGACACCGATGAAACTGAGTGTGCAACACCTGCAAAAGACTTGGAAAAGCCACACGGAGAATCTGGATGATTTTATTAATCACACCACCGAAAATCTGATTGAGCAAATTGATAACCTAACTGTAATTGCCAATGAATTCTCACATTTTGCCAAAATGCCGCAAGCAAAAAGAGAGTTGTTTAAGCCGGCAGAAAAACTGAAGAAAGTAATTCAACTGTTTAAGGATAATCCTAATTATGAGTTAACTTTTACGATGGATAAGACAACAGAAAACATTCAAATTGAGATGGATAAGGAACAGTTTACCATTGTGTTTAATAACCTGATAAAAAATGCTGTACAGTCAATTCCGCCCTCCCTGAACGGCAAAATATCCGTTGTTGCAAAAATAAAAAATGATTGGTTTCTCGTTGAGGTCTCGGATAATGGCATTGGCATTCCGGCAGAAAATCAATCCAAGATTTTTACGCCTAATTTTACGACGAAAACCAGTGGTATGGGCATCGGACTGTCTATTGTTAAGACTATTATGGATAATGTAGGCGGGGAAATTAGCTTTGACTCGGAGCAAGGAAAGGGAACACGGTTCTATTTAAGATTTCCGGTTAGTTAAGGTTTTTTTTGTGATACTTTTTTTTGTTTCACAAAGCCACTCAAAGGTAATACCGATTACACCCAATAAATTGTACTATTTTTATGTGGCATCGGCATTATACCAAATCTTTTTTGGAGTAATTTATATTAGTAAATGGTATAACAT
>JALTEO010000381.1 GCA_027073875.1 Bacteroidales bacterium | reverse complement strand
GATATATGGCTAGTGGCAAGTCCAACCTTGGTAGAAAATTAGCCCATATTATGAAGTTGGATTTTATTGATTTAGACCAATTTATTGAAAAAAAAACCAATAAAACGATTCCGTATATTTTCCGTACCGAAGGCGAAGAAGCTTTTCGTGAGATAGAAATGGAAAGTTTAAAAGAGATTACGACAACACAAGATAATTTTATTTTAGCTACCGGAGGCGGTACACCACTTTTCTACCAAAATATGGATTATATGAATAAACACGGGAAAACTGTTTATTTAAAAGTAGAAAATAAGGTATTGGTAGAACGATTAAAAAATGCCAAGAAAAACCGCCCTATTTTAACAGAAGTTCTTGATAGTGAATTGCCGGATTTTGTTAAAAAGGAAATTAAGGAACGCGAAAAATATTACAATCAGGCAAAAGTTATAATCGATACTTTCGCTGTTTCTGTCGATCAGTTGGCAATGATTTTAAATTACTGATTCTTTTCCTCGTCATACCTCTCACTTTCTTCCGTCATGCTGAATTTATTTCAGCATCTGTTGAATGCTTGTAGGAACCCTAATGAAAGCAGATGCTAACTTGAATAAGATTCCGAAATCCCGAAAGTATTTCGAGGACAAGCAAGTTCGGAATGACGCTCTGTTTTAGGGATGACGGTTCTTTTTGTAGGGATAATGCTCGTTTTATGATGACGCATAATCGAAATACCTTATCTGAAACGCCGGTTAGTTTCCGGCTTTTCTTATTTTTGTCCGCTTAAATGAAAATTGGAAAACATAATATTAAAAACCCCGTTTTTTTAGCACCTATGGAAGATGTGACGGATATGCCATTCCGTCAATTATGTAAATCTTTTGGTGCCGATGTGTTGGTTACCGAATTTGTTTCTTCTGATGCCCTTATTCGGAATGTAAAACGGAATATTGAAAAGATGCAGTTTTCCGATGAAGAACACCCTATTGGGATTCAGATTTACGGACATGATATTCCGACAATGGTGGAGGCGGCAAAGATAGTGGAACAACAGCAGCCCGATTTTATTGACCTGAATTTTGGTTGTCCCGTTAAAAAAGTCGTCCGAAGAGGTGCCGGTGCCGGCATGCTTCAGGATATTCCCAAAATGATAGAGATGACGAAACAAATTGTAAATGCCGTGTCGCTCCCTGTTTCTGTCAAGACACGCATCGGATGGGATGACAAAACGATTGACCTCATTGAAATGGTAAAAAAATTGCAAGACACCGGCATCCAATTTTTAACACTGCATTTCAGAACGCGTCAACAGATGTACACAGGCAAAGCCGACTGGACATGGATGGAAAAAATTGATAAAGACCCATCTATTACAATACCTATTGTTGGTAACGGAGATATTGCCGGACCCGAAGATGCTGCCGAGAAATTTGCAAACTATACTATTTCCGGCATTATGCTTGGACGAGCCGTTATTGGAAATCCATGGATTTTCAAGTATGTAAAAACCTACCTGAATCAAAATATATTATTGCCACAACCTTCGTTGTCCGAAAAGGTTGCTATTGCCACCCGACAATTGGAAAATAATGTGGCGTATTACGGTGAAC
>JALTEO010000380.1 GCA_027073875.1 Bacteroidales bacterium | reverse complement strand
GTTTTATGTTCTAGTGCACCCATTCCAACCCCTTTTGTGAAATAAAACATAAAAATATATTTGTCGGGCATTATTCCTTTCAAGTAAGTTTGTGTTGCTTTTTCAAGCATAGGTCTCATTTCGTTCGATAGTATTTTAGAATATTCTTTACCATCTTCTGAAAATACAGTAATCTCAATAGTAGATTTCCCTATTTGGAATGCTGTTGTGTCAGGAATAGTATAAAATAAGGGCTTATTAACCAATTCGTTATAGTTCTTTGCAGTAATATAATCTAATGTGTCATTAACAATATGTTTTTGTAGAGTTGTTGCTCCATAGAATTTAGCAGGCTTAATGATCTTAATTTTGTATATGTTATTTCCTTTTGATATAAAGTTTCCAATGACAGCTCCCCAATTTATCTGGTAAACTTTATCTTTTTCAAAAACACACGCTTCGGGTACAAAATTACCAAATCTAAGTTTTCCAATATCATAGCAATCACTAACTTTATAGTTTAATGTAGTTGCCTGGTTTGGAATAATAAAAAATTCATTAAATCGCTTCTTTCTTATTCTTTTATATCCTGTTGGTGGATTATAATCTCTATTTTTTGTTTCACCGTAATAATTTTCTTTAATTGTTAACGGATTTTTATGACTGTCAAAAGCCTTTAAATTCATACAATACTTAGAATAATACATATAATCATATGTTCCTTGAATAGAAATAGGAAAATAAAATTTTGCATTATCATTATTCTGATTCAGATTAAAATTCATTGTTACATTAACCATATCATTATTCATATTTTTTAAATCAATGGTTG
Source organism: Bacteroidales bacterium (assembly GCA_027073875.1). GTDB lineage: Bacteria > Bacteroidota > Bacteroidia > Bacteroidales > JALTDM01 > JALTEO01. Next base: position 4,835 of record JALTEO010000380.1, on the reverse strand, counting down.
CGTAAATTGTGTCATTTTGTGCTATAAGACCGGTTGTTATAGTAAAAAAAACAATGGATATTATTATTTTCATCTGTTTATTTTTAGTTCAAAAATTTATAAAGTTAATTTTTCCCATTCGTAATTCCTGCCAAAGGCATCCCCTTGGGATAATTGATAATTCGTAATTAAATAAATAATCATAGATGTTTGTTCTTTTTGCTATTATTTTTAAATTCGTCATATTCTTGTATCAGTGCATTATAAAACATATTGGCAATAACATTAGCACCTTTACTGGTAAAGTGTGTGTAATCGGGTGCAGCCAGTGGCGGATTGGAAGAAACCCACGCCGGCATACTGTTTTTCCCGCCCATTGCCTCATACATATCCCAGTAGCCGCATCCTGCAGTAAAAGCAACTTTTTTCATTTCATCTCTGAGTTTTTCCAAAAGCGGATAGGTTACAAATGTTGTTTTTTCTTTGATGGACATATCGGCAACGCCAATTACAATAATTGGTACTTGTGGTAAGATTTGCTGAAACCGGTGAATTTGTGCCAAAAAATATCTGCCGTATTGTTCGCAAGCAGCAGAATCTTTCAAGTAAGGTAGTGTATTTCCACCAAATTCAAGAATGACCATTCCGACATTCAAGTCTTTGTAGAATTTTGATAAATGATTAAAATCCATCTTTGTGAAAAAAGTACCGGAAGAACCTCTGACCGGAATATTATCAACGGCAATGCCTGTATTATTGTCGAATGCCACAGCATAAATATCGGGACTGTCAGCACCAATAAATTTTACGGTAATCTCATTGGGATTATTTGGTAAAGTTGCTTTGTAAACGCCAAAATCAGTTGGCGATATGGAAGCAAAATCTATCAATTGTTTACCGGCAAATAGTTGAATGACAACACTTTTTTTGTTATTCCCGTAGTATAACCGGAATTTTTTAAAATGCTTGGTATTTGAAAATGCAATAGGCGATTTGGAAAATTTCAGCCAAGCAGTTTGCACAATGGTATTTGTGTCGTCATAAGATTTAAAACGGGCAAAACTTGCCAATACGCCATATTTGGTATGTGTAAAATGATATTTATTCCGTTCCATAATGGAATATCGTTTCCAATTGTCGGAATTCTCTTGCTTGATGGAGAATGAGTTAACGAAGTTTACCGGCGGAATTAATCCGGGACCGTTTCCTCCAAATTCTTTTTGTAATTGTAATCGCAAAAATGCAGTAATCCTGTCGCCTTCGGTTTGTGAGTCGGCATAATGTAAGATGCGAAGCAACTGGCTGTGTCTTTGGGCTTTACGGAAGAAAGCAAAGAGTTTTTGTTTGTCCTTATATTGTTTATAGGCAATAGGGAAAATATTTTTTTTCAGTTGTTTGCTGTCAATAATGGTTTTTTTTTCTTTCTGTTTTGAGTCGGTTGAAGAATCGGATGAGTCGGGCGAAATTATTTGTTGAGTGGTGTCAGTTAATATTTCAGTTTCTTTTAATTCTGCAAGTATATTTTTAGACAATTCCTTCTTTTGTGCCCCCGTGAATAGCGATTCAAAATTGGCAAACGATAAGGTAAAGTTTTTTGTAATGGGAATACCGTCTTTTGGGAAAAAATAGGTCAATGCCAACAAAATTGCCATCGTTGTCAGAACAAATAACCATATTTTTACCGGCTTCATTTGTCGGAATTATTTTTTCGGTATTTTGAGCGTTTGTCCGGGTTTAAGACTCCGTTCATCAGTAATGCCATTTGCTTTCATTATATCATAATTGGATATGCCCGGATATCTTCTGGCTATAGACCAAAAATTATCACCCCTGCGAACTTTGTAATATGTGTATTTCCCTGATTTATTTCGTGTTGCAGATGACGAATAAGTATTTGTTTTAGTAGCTGCTGTTTGTGTTGTTACAGTTTTACCCGACAGTTTTTGTTTTTGAGCAAATGACATACTATTGATTCTCTTGTAGTGTTCGTATTTTGATTTAGGAACAAAAATAACTAGTTTCTGTCCGCCCTTAATAAATGTACCGCGGATATCGTTCCAGAGTTTAATGTTTCGGATAGGCACATCATACCAGTCGGAGATAAAACCCAGATTGTCTCCCGGTTTTACGGTGTAAAATAATTTTCTTGAATTTTTATCCGGCTCGGCAGAATAGAAATAACTATGGCTGTATGTTTGTGGTTTGTTGGGTTGAAAATCAGCAGCAAAAAATACCGAATCTTTGTAATGAGTTATGGAGTCTTCCAACGAAAGAAATGTTGCCACAAAATTATTGGGTAAACGAAGCGGATAAGCTCTCTTTTCTGTGGCAGGAATAATATTTCTGCGGTATTGTGGATTCAGTTCACTAATTTCGCCAATAGGAATTTTTAGAACATCGGCAATTTGTCCAAAGTGCATTTTCTTGTGAACCATTACCGTGTCTGTTACCGGAATGTCAATTGGTAACTTGATAATCTTGTAGTCTTTGTAATAGTGAAAGGTATAATTAGCCGCAATAAAGGCAGGTACATAGCCACGCGTTTCGCGGGGTAGATAATTGTAGATTTCCCAAAATGATGTTTTCCCTCCGGAACGGCGAATGGCTTTGTTTACATTGCCCGGACCACAGTTGTAGGCGGCAATTACCAAGAGCCAGTCCTGATAAATACCATACATCTCTTTCAAAAATTTAACAGCGGCAACAGTTGATAGATAAGGGTCGCGGCGTTCGTCCACAAATGAATTTATCTTTAGCTTGTATAACTTGCCTGTAGGATACATAAATTGCCACATCCCTACAGCACCGGCACGCGAGATAGCTAATTTATTGAGTGCTGATTCGATAACCGGAATATATTTTAGTTCCAAAGGCAATCCTTGGGCATCTAATTCTTTTTCAAAAACGGGGAAATACAAATCTGCCAGTCCAAGCATAACAGACACTTGTTTGCGGCGTTTTAAGGTGTATAAATCAATAAATCTCTGAACAATAGGATTATAACTCAACGGAATGACCGATTGTATTTCGGAAAGTTTTATTTCAATAACAGAATCGGTAAAATGAGGAATTATTGTGTCCACACCGGTGTATTCTGTCATTAATTCTGTTTTATGGTCCTTAATTGAGTTCTTGACATACCAAAGGTTTACTAAACTGTCTAATCCATAGGAAATGACATCTACCTGTGAGGTGTCAAGACGAGGAATAGAATCTTTATTAAAGGCAAAAATTGAAGAGGTAGAAATAAGTAAAGAACTAAAAATGAGCAATCTTATTATTTTGTTCATCAGCTATTGTTATTTATTAAAAAGGCAAAGATAATTAACAATTACGAATTATCAATTAGGAATTACGAATTATCCCAAAGCCCCAACGGGATTCCTTCGGGAGGATGCCTTTGGCATAAATTCCGAGGTAAAGTCCCGTTAGTAGGGATGAAACTTTTGTAATAATGCAACAAACAAGAAAACTAAGCACCGTAGGTGCGATACTATTATTAAGTGCCTAAAGTTTGGAGTGCCTATTAATTTTTAATTACGAATTATGTAGTCAGCAGTTCACAGTCGGCAGTCTGTAGTCTGTAGCAAGCACTATGAAGCAGTTTGTTAATTGTTAACTCTACCATTGTTAATTGTAAACTGTAAATTATTTCAATTATCTTTGTATGGAAAATTTAACCATAAAAATATAGCAGTTATTAAATAAAATGAGCATAACAACAATTATTATTATAATTACATCCATTGTTTCTATCGCTGCATTCTCGAACAAGGAAATGTTCGAGAAGTTAAAATTTAATGCTTATCGTATCCATCATGACAAAGAATGGTATCGTATTTTTACACACGCTTTGCTTCACGCTAATTGGATACATTTGATAATTAATATGATAGTGTTTTATTCTTTCGGTCGTGCCGTGGAATATTATTTTGCTCATTATTTTGGAAGTAAAGGGACACTTTTTTATATCGTGCTATATATTACAGCAATTCTGTTTTCGGTTTTACATTCGGCAAACAAACAAAAGGACAATATTTTTTACAATGCAGTGGGAGCTTCCGGTGCTGTTTCTGCCGTGGTGTTTACCGCTATATTTTTTGACCCGTGGAATATGTTGTATTTCTTTGGTATGATTCCTATTCCGGGAATAATCTTTGGTATTGGTTACTTGATTTATTCCTATATTATGGGAAAACGCGATAAGGGGTTTATTGCTCACGATGTGCATTTCTGGGGTTCCGTTTACGGTTTTGTTTTTCCGCTGCTGATAAAACATCAATTAATTTGGTTATTTTTGCATCAACTTATTGGCGGATAAATGAATAAAGCAGTATTTTTGGATAGAGACGGTGTCATTAACAGAGAGATAGGAGAGTATGTGTTTTCCGAAGATAAGTTTGTGCTTAATGATGATTTGATTCCCGCACTGAAATTATTACAGAAAAACGGTTTTTTGTTGATAATTATCACCAATCAAGGTGGAATTGCTAAAGGTCTTTATGCTAAAGACGATGTGGAGAAACTACACGGACAATTATTATCACGGTTAAGTGATAAACAAATTACAATTTCCGAAATTTATTATTGTCCGCATCACTCTGATATAGAAAAATGTTTATGTCGTAAGCCAAACAGTTTAATGTTGGAAAAAGCCATTGCCCGTTTTGATATTGATGTCAACCGTTCATATATGATTGGTGACAATGATCGCGATATTGAAGCTGCTGCCAATGCTCATATAAAGGGAATTAAGATTCAGCCGAATACTTCTATTCTTCCTGTTTGTAATCAAATTGTAAAAGGGACAGTATAATATGGCTCAGCGAATTTTTTTGAATATAAACGGAAAAATT